>CAZVPN010000055.1:0-9111 GCA_964628135.1 uncultured Campylobacterales bacterium | reverse complement strand
TTCATCGCCTCCAATGCATATTTTTTGCCAAGCTCATATGCTTTTTTGTTGACATCGTGCACTTTTGCAGGCACTTTGCTTAGCATCGTCTCTATCAATAGATCTTCATCTATCGCTTTTGTAAATGTGTTGGCAATTGCTAATGCTACGACTGATTGAGTGATCACATTACCTACTTCCTCTTTGGCTATAGTGATGATAGGAATCTCTACTATATTCCATTTTTTGCGATCCTCATCTGTGGGATATACCAAGTTTGGCTCTATGACGATAGTGCCACCCTCTCTAACACCCTTTTTGAAGAGTTTGTAGCTTTTATCGGCAACTGAAAGCATAAAGTCTACCTGCCCATCTATAGCATATGGATAGTATATCTCTTTGTCATCAAGTTGGATATCCACAACTGTTGGACCACCACGCACTTGTGAAGTGTAGGTAGCTGTTTTGACACCGTATCCACCTGCTTTGATCTTGGCTGCTGCAAAAATCTCACCGGCAAGGAGGACACCTTGACCACCGACACCGGTAAATCTCATGACTATTCTACTCATCATATCCTCCTTATATCTTCTTGGCAAAGTCATCTTGTGTGAGTTTGCCTCTTTCGCCCTGATGAGCCTTTTTGATCTCTTCATACATTTCGCAATACTCTTTGGCTTCGGTATCTTGCTTCAATATGCCGAGAGGAAACTTGTTTTTCTTCTCGTCTTCCGGTAGATCTACCCATTTTTTCTTTGGAACAGTGATAGAATCAATCCACTCAAGGTTTGCCATTGCACTTCCCATTTTGTTCTTTCTACCAAGGTTGATATGGCAGTTTGAATCAACTTCGATAAATGAGAAGCCTTTGTGTTTGATACCCTCCATAATCACCTTTTCAAGCTTTTTGGGATTGTTTACCGTCTCTCTTGCTACAAAAGATGCTCCCGCAGCTTCAGCCAATGCACAAGCATTGAATGTAGGGTCAATATTTCCTGCTTTTTGAGAAACAGTCCAAAATCCCTGTGGAGTAGTAGGTGATGTCTGAGAGTTGGTCAAACCATAGATAAAATTGTTGATCAAGATCAGTGTAATATCTATATTTCTTCTGGCACCGTGTATTGTATGATTACCGCCGATTGCAAGAGCATCACCGTCACCGGCTACGCATACGACTGTTTTGTCAGGATTGGCAAGTTTGATACCGGTTGCAAAAGCAATAGTTCGTCCGTGCGTTGTGTGGACTGTATTTGTGTCCACATAAGAGCTAAATCTGCCTGAACAGCCTATTCCTGACACTAAAGCCATATCATTTTTGTCTATACCAAGCTTATCAATAGCGCGGATAAATGACTTAAGAATTACTCCGTCTCCACAACCCCAACACCAAAGTGTCGGCATTTTATCAGTTCTAAGATATTGATCATAATTGAATGCCATTAGAAGACCTCCTTGACTTTTTCTATAATATCTGCAGGAGAGAATGGACGACCGTTTGTTTTGGTAAGTTTCTCTATATCCAATCTACCCATAGATCTTTGTACCTCTTCGAGATATTGACCTTGATTGAGCTCGACTACAAGCACCTTGTCAAATTTCTTTCCAAGCTCATGCATTCTTGCCTCAGGACTTGGCCATACCGTAATAGGTCTAAACATACCTGCCTTGATACCCTCTGCACGAAGCGTATCTATCGCCTCCTTGATAGCAAGCGATGCCGAACCATATCCGATAAGTAGAATATCTGCATCATCTACCATATACTCTTCGTTTGATTCAACTTCATCAAGGTGTGCATCAACTTTTCTAAACAATCTATCTATAAGTTTACGGCAGGTCTCAATCTCCTCTGTAGGGAAACCGGAAGCATCATGATGAAGACCTGTATAGTGATATCTGTAACCTTGAAACATTGGATTAAGCACCGCCGGCTCATCCTCGCCTACGCCGTATGGCTTATAATCCTCCGGATTACCATCAAACGTTTTGCGAAGAACTATACCTTTTTCAGTCTCTTCTGCTGTCGGTATGACTGCTTTAGCATGCATATGTCCTAATGTCTCATCGAGTAACAAAATAACAGGCTGCATAAATCTATCGGCAAGATTGAATGCCCTTACTGTCTCAGTATAACACTCAGCCAAATTGCCTGCACATAGCGTAATTGATTTATAGTCACCATGAGATGGGTTTTTTGCTTGAGCTAAATCTCCCTGGGCCACTCGAGTAGGAAGTCCCGTAGATGGACCACCACGCATTACATTGATCACCACCAACGGCACCTCTGCCATTTGAGCCAAACCAAGATTTTCTGCCTTTAGAGACATACCTGGTCCAGATGTTGCAGTAAAAGATCTTTTACCACTCATGCTGGCACCTATGGCTGCCGCTACTCCTCCTATCTCGTCCTCCATCTGGATTGCTGCTCCGCCTTTTTTTGGCATAAGGTCTGAACTAACATGCATAATTTCACTAGATGGGGTAAGAGGATACCCCGCAAAAAATACACAACCGGCATCAGCTGCTGCTATTGCTGCAAGTTCATTTCCGCTTGCTATTACTTCTCTTGTTTTTGACATTAGTTAGCCTCCTTGTAATCCTCTGGCAATCTGTAGCCGTTATTTTTAATTACCTCTTCTCTTGCCTTTGCTTCATCTGTAAGTTTTGCAAACTTAAACTCTTTTCTGTCTGCTACATAGATTGCAAAGTCTGGACAACTAAGCTCACACTCTTGACATCCAATGCATGATTCAGGATGTATTACGCTAATCATCGCGCCCAATACCGAACCAGCATTTTGTTGCATAGAAAGCACACCCGCCGGACATGCATCCACACATATATCACAGGCTTTGCATCGGTCTGTATTGACCCATACCGGAGTGTTTTCCGGTGCTATCATTACTGCCATAGTTTTCCCCTTTTAAAAAAATTTATAAGTGAGATTTATATCACTAAAAGTAGGGTATCTTACTTTGGGTAATGAAGATGTTAAAGTAGCCAACTATAACAGAGCATAATATAGCTCTGTTACCTTTTGAAGCATCTATATAACAGTACTGGAATCTATTTTTCTATTTCTTGCTGCCAGAAGTGTTACTGCTAAAAGTGTAGCTACAGCATAATAGACCCACGCAGGTATAGGTACCGGGTCTCCGGCAGCGTACGAATGCAGTCCTGATAGATAATAGTTGACCCCAAAATAAGTCATTAGCACCGTTGAGTATGCCCAGGTTGCGGCAACGTTGTATACAAAGTTTGACTTCAATGCCGGAATAAAACGCAAATGCAATACTGCTGCATATATAAGTATAGTCACAGCAGCCCAAGTCTCTTTGGGATCCCATCCCCAATACCTACCCCATGATTCGTTTGCCCATACTCCGCCAAGAAAATTACCCACGGTCATAAGGATCAAACCCATTATCAAGCCCATTTCAGATAAGTTACTTAGCTCTTTTATGGAGCGGTCTAAGTCTGCATTTCCATTTTTGCCACGAATGATATACAGTATCAGCACAAACAATGCCAAAACCGATCCAAGCCCCAAAAAGCCATCTCCTGATATGATAGTTGCCACATGTATCATCAGCCAGTATGATTTGAGAACCGGTACGAGATTTGTAATCTCAGGATTGATAAAATTCAGATGAGCTACAAGCATTGTAAATCCAGCCAAGAGTGCTGTACCTGCCAATGCAAAAGGAGATCTTCTCGCAAGTATAATACCTGCCAGCACTGTAGAAGCGGCAATAAATATAATAGACTCATAAGCATTGGACCATGGAGCATGACCGGCAATATACCACCTGATGCCCATGCCTGTAATATGTAGTAAGAATGCTACCAAAAGCACTGCCCAGGAGATACGCATAATCCACTTCATCGAAAAGCTTGGCTTGAGCACATTGACAAAGGCAAAAAGAAGCAACACCAAACCAAGCATGATATAGACAGGAAACAGCTTGCTAAAAAGCCCTAATTTGTTGTAGTATATCTCCATATTTATATGCCTAGGACTTGGCAAGACTGCTGACCCATACTTCTTTTGGTACAATCCAATACCTTTAAGCGCAGTATCTGCATCCTTCCAGTTACCGTTTTTCAATGCTTTTTGTACTGTCTGGAAGTATGCTTGAATTGCCAACTTAACTAGATCTGACTCTGCTTTTGGAAAAGTTTTGATTGCCTCAAGAGGCGCCATCCATTTGTTGTTGGCATCATTTGGCTTGGGAAATATCTTCATCAAAGAGCCTTGATATGCCATATATGCAACATTTACCCTCTCATCCACTTTTGCAAGCTCTTTATCGTAGGCACTTTTTTCCAAAGGCTTTAGTCGACTGGATCTTACTACATCATCGTATAATTTATAGGCTGATGTTTTTTTGTCAAAAAAGTCTGAGAACTTAGCATATTTGGTATCTTTTGGCAGTCCGATCTGAAGAGCAATCTTGGGACGGCCTATCTTTATCATAGGCACATGTTGATAAAAATCAGGCTCCATTATCATTCCAAGCATTATTCTTGACGGATTCAATCCAAAAGGCTTGGTTTTACCTGTAATTTTGGATACAACCTCCTGAGCGACTGTATCCATAGGCTTCATGCGACCCTGGAAATCCTGCACTACTAATCTGGCAAACCTATCTGAATGCTCCTGAGAGTACCTCTGCATATGCTCAAGTGTTTTAGTGTCCACCTGCAGAGATGATGCATGGGTTAATGACGGCATACCGACAGAAGCGGCAAGTAGTGTGGCTACAACAGCAGTATCCTGTAATTTGCGTGCACCCTTGAGAAGTTTTTGGAATCTTCCATTTGGTATAAAGAGACTCCACAACATACCGATCGCCAAGATCAAATAACCAATATATGTCGGCAGTGTCCCCGGATCATGATTGACAGAGAGGACAGTGCCCCTCTCGTCCGGATCATATGAAGATTGAAACAGCCTGTAATTTCTATAATCAAGTATATGATTCATATAAATCCTAAATGGACGGTTCACCCCTTTTTCTTTGTCTATCAATATCACTTCGCTCGCATAAGAGGCGGGTGTCATGGAGCCGGGATATCTCTCCAGCTGAAAATCATTTAGTTTTATAGAAAATGGCAACTCGATCTGTTTTGCGCCGACTCTGAGCTTGATATCCAGACCACCCAAAGAGAACTTTTGAATTCTGCCTATATCGCCTTTATATGGTTTGGATATTATATCTTTGGATTGATTGTTTACACTTATGTGCCATTTGAGATATTCGGGCTTACCGCTTTTTGGCTTTAGCGATGAAGAGACTGTTTCGATCTTTGCCTTTGGATAAATATTTTTGAGCACTATTGCATTGTTTTGAAACTGATAAAGCAGTCTCTGCTTGAAGGGATTTACCCCAGCTTTCAGCTCTGCCATGCTGCGATCATTCATATTGAGTGTTTTGAGCGTAAAAGGAAACTCCACCTCGAGTCCATTATTTGTATCCCGAATCAAAAAGGTTGGTTTTGTGGAAGCAGGCATTACATCATATCCGATCACAAAAGAGCCAAAGTCAATTTTATCTCCTTTTGCTATATAATAAACCTTGCCCTGTCCGCTACTTGCAACTTTTAGCTCAAGCACCTTTTTCCCTTTCGGATCAGAGACTGCTTTTTTCTCAACAGTAGGAAGGTATTTCTCTAGAGAAATTTCCAAATTTTTATTGCCTACCTTTACACTCCGACTCAAATGATTTTTGGTCATAGATGACAGATATAGAGGCACTTCGATATAGGCACTCTTTTTGCCATCCGTTGCCTCCAACTGAAGTGATTTTACATCTGAGATCATTGTGTGGCTGCTCTGCCCTTCTCTTATGTGCAATATGCCCTCGTAGCCGACATATCTGGTAATCAAAGCCCCAAGAGCGATCAATACAAATGCCATATGAAACAAAAAGACCGGGAAGCGGGTTTTGTAGCTTTTGTATTTAAACATATTATATATTAGTATCGCGATAAAATATGCTTGAAATATCTCAAACCACTTTGCTTTGTAGACTAGAGCTCTTGCAGTTTGGGTGCCATAGTCATTTTCTATAAAAGTAGCGGCACCCAAAATAACACCAAACAAAAACAGCATCAACACAGCCATTTTCATTGAAAATATCTTCTTCATTATTAACTCCGCATCAATTCAGATTAAAATTGTCCAATTGTAACGACTAATGAATAACAAAAACTTAATTTTTTTGGAAAGTATATGCAAATTTAGCCCCTTGTGCGGGTTTTGACTCTACATCTATTTGGACTCTGTTGCGATCGCAGATATTTTTGACTATGCTGAGCCCTATCCCAAAACCACCGGAGATCTTATCGCCCCTGTAGTATCTTTGAAATATCTTATCCACATCTTCTATTCCCTTACCCTGATCCCTAATATACAAAACTACTCTGCCGCTGTTTTGCTTCAATGATATATAAATTTCTGTTTTCTCTTTAGAGTATTTTATAGCATTTGAAATTGTATTATCTATGATACGGGATAGCTCAATGGGACTAAAAAATATACTTATATTACTATCTATATCTGTAGATATATCTATCTCTTTGGCACTGAGAAGATCGCCAAAAAACAAAATTCTCTCGTTGAGAAAAGTAGAAAAGTCAATCTCCTGCTTTGGGTGATTAACCTTTTTAAAGCGAACAAAAAACTCTAAATCCTCATATACGACTATCATGTTCTTTAGGGCCGATCTAGCTCTCTGCAGCATTCTATTATTGTGCTTATTGTCTGTTTTGATCCCATCAAGATTCAACAGCATAACACCCATGGGGGTCTTAACCTCATGCATAGCATCACGTAAAAAATCCTCCAAATATTGATTGAGCTTTTTATACGGTGCAGCACTTTGATGAATAAGAGACAAAATCGCAAAAAACAAAAGGATTGATATAACTATCAAAATAGCAATTACGTTGATTATCAAACTACTGTAGCTAATAGGTTTGGAAACTACCAAATAGCTTGCATTGAAAATATTGTTTTTAAGTGGATATCTCAAATATCTATTTGAATTTTTTTCTATAACTTTGTTAAAGTTAGGGTCAATTGGCTGCTTTAGCAGAGAAAAAATTGTCTTGTCATTATTGTTATAAATAGCACTTTGATAGATATTTGATCTTGGATAGTGAAAAACATAGGCTGAAGAGTTTGAAAAATTATATATTTTGTTTGCTACTTTTTGGGCATATCGTTTTAAGGCTGCATTATCTCTAAACCTGGCATTTTCCAATTCGCTTGCAATATAAAAGTGTAATGGAATAGCCACAACCAAAACGACAATTATAAAATAGAATAGCAGATATCTACTATTAAGAGTTGAACTATTGACCAATAGAGTATCCTACCATTTTTTTGTTTTTTATAAATGATTTTCCGCATTTTGCTCTGACTCTTTTGACGCACATCCTAATGTCTGCATAAGTGATATCCTTGCCTTCCCACACATCCTGATGCAGCGTCTGTATCGAAACATAAAAACCAAGCTGTTGAACAAGATACGAAACCAACTTTATTTCGATAGCGCTCAAATCAACCCTTCTGTTGTCTCTCATTAATGTTTGATTGCGAATATCAAAACTGAAACTCTCATCTATCTGCACAATATTATTGCTACTTCCATAAGTCTCTTTTTTGATCAGATGTTCGATTCTATATCTGAGCTCTTTCATCTCAAAAGGTTTGCGTAAATAATCACTACAACCTAGCTCATAGCCCTTGCTTAGATCCTCAATATCTGTTAATGATGTAAGCATAATGACAGGGGTATCCAAACCGCCACTCCTAACCTCCCTAAGCAAAGTGTATCCATCAATTCCAGGCACTCTGATATCCAGCAACATCAGTGCATAATTGTTGCTAAATGCTGCCTCCAATGCATCATTCCCGTCATCAAATGCATCCACACTATACCCATTTTGTTCCAAAAAATCTATCAAAGAGATACGATATAGATAATCATCCTCTAAAAGTAAAAGTTTCATTTGATTATTACCTTTCTGTATTTTCCGCTGAACATGTAATTTTGATTTGCTACTTCCAAATCTTTGTTCATCGCATCAATATTGATACCCTGGCCCTCATTCATAGACAAAACTATCATACCGACATCTTTTATGCCAACATTTCGCATAGGCATCAATGCGATGATTCTTCCGTCTATCTTGTAAAATGGCTGATGTTTTTGTAAGATTTCCGAATGAGCTTGCAATATTTTAAATAGTGCCTTGGGATACTCCTTCTCAACTATATAATAACTTCCGACCTTATCATGATCTCGAATATCTACAGCGATACTGATAAACTTGCTATCCAGCAAACCTAAAATATCTAAATCAAACTTGCGAAGCCTATGCTTGATATTTTGAAACCCTACTATAGCTTCAATGGATCCGATAAAATTATGCTCTTTATCCAGTATAGGAGAGATTGCTTTGATATTGAGTCTTTTTCCGAGCTCTATAGATACAAAAGGATTTTTGCTTTTTTTGACACGCACCAGCCCCTTTCTAAATCCGCTCAGCTCTTTGCCAAGATAGCCGCCATTCTCCCAGCTCCTAGCAAAAGCCTTGAGCTCTTTGGTGTGTATCTGTATATCTATGTTATCAATACCGGTTGCCCTTTTAAGCTCACTCAAAAAATTCTTTATCTCCTTGAGGGCTTCTGCCTGATTAGCTCTTTGTAGAGCCTCTTTTATTTTGTTGTTTTTAGACAAAAACAGTGACATCGAAAGTGCATATCTTTTTTCAAACTCTATATTTTCATTTAATATCTCGATATTTTTTGAAATATAAGAGTTTATCTTCTCATCTTCATAATAGCCTGCATATCTGTTGTATAGAACAAAAAGTATCAGAAGAAGAGTACTGAAGATAATTATAGATATGAGATAGATTTTTTTCATGAAGTATTATCCCTAATTATTGATTAGAGTCACCCCCAAAGATTGAGAAAAATAATCTTTGGGGTATTTGGAAGGAAATATGCTTGTAGTTATACTATTTAATTTTTTTATCGCCTCTGATAGCATCTACATCAAGACCAAATGCTTTGAAATTGCTTCTGACTGAATGATGCTCATCATGCACATTTGAGTT
>CAZVPN010000054.1:0-9402 GCA_964628135.1 uncultured Campylobacterales bacterium | reverse complement strand
CCCGCAGATCTCGGTCATCGCTATTCGGATGAACAACACTACGAAGACTATTCCGATCCGGAAGCGATTTTACGTCTTGCGAGTAAACTTGAAGTGGATGCGCTTTGTGCTTCGAGTAACGACTTTTCCGCACTCTCATGTGCCTATGCGGCACAAAAGCTCGGCTTAGCGGGGCATGATCTCTACGAAACGGCTCGGATCATCCACCACAAGCACCGCTTCCGTCAATTTGCTCAAAAGCACGGACTTCCCGTTCCCCGAGCGGTGGTTTTGCCTGCCGGAGAGGAAGTCTCCCCGGGGCTTTCGGAAAATCTTGGCTTTCCCTTGATCGTCAAGCCCGTCGATCTTTCCGGAGGCAAAGGAATGCGTCGAGTTGAGAGCACTCAAGAGCTTGCCGATGCCGTCGAAGATGCGCGCAGGCTTTCGCGGCAAAGAGAGATCGTCGTCGAAGAGTTTATCGAAGGGAGCAATCACGGCTATTCCGCATTGCTCGATAACGGGAAAATCGTTTTCGCGTTTATGGACGACGAGCACTATTTTCTCAACCCCTATCTCGTTTCGGGTGCATCGAGCTCTTTGTTCGATACTCCTGCACTGCGTACCAAACTTGACGAGGCTCTCGAAAGGCTCACCGTACTGCTGAATCTTACGGACGGTCTGCTTCACGTTCAATTCATTCTGAGTGATAACGAACCGTATCTTTTGGAGATTTGCCGCAGAACGCCGGGAGATCTTTATCTGAAGCTTATAGAATACGCCACGGGATTTCCTATGGCCGAAGCGATTGTCAACAGCGTAGCGGGGCAGGCGCTACCTTCGTTTCTTCCCCGTGCCAAGCGCTGGATTACCCGCCACTGTGTCATGCCGGAGAGAACAGGCTTGATTTCGCGGGTCGATTACGGGATATTTGAAGAAAAGATCTTTGATCGTCTCCGTTTTTATACGAGAGGAGAACAGATAGAAGAGATCATGGACTACAAAGCCGAAATCAATTTTATCGAGTATAGTGACGAAAGCGAGATGAGAAAGCTCCGCCCGAAACTCACCGAAGAGATCAAGATAAGGTACCTGGCATGAAATTCATTGCAGAGCATCTTTATATTTTTCTTTCCATCGGCTTTGCCGTTGCCAGTCAATTGATTATCAAGTGGAAAATGTCCGACTTTGATCTCTCAGCCTATTCTGGATTACTCGAAAAATTCGCTTTTGCTTTTTCGATGCTTTTTAACCCATGGATTATGCTCTCGATTGTGTTGACTCTCCTGAGTGGACTTTCGTGGATGATCGCCATGACGAAGTTTAACATCTCCTACGCCTACCCCTATACGGCGTTGGGGTTTGTTTTGATTTTGATCTTCTCTGCTCTGCTGTTTCAGGAACCGCTGAATTTCTACAAAATAGCCGGCATGTTATTTATTATTACAGGTATTGTTATAATAAGTAGAAGTTTATGAATTCTTTTCGATCTTTCAAATACACACCGAATTTTAAACCGATTATTATTCTGCTTAGTATATTGGTTATAGCTATTTTCCTATATAGCATTATACAGATTTTAGGCACAGAGACCTATCCTTTGTACAGTGACGAATATGAATATAGTAAAAATATGGAAAACTTCTTAGAAAACCATACGCTTTCCTCAGCGCTAACATTGGATGAGAAGTATTCCAAAATAGGCAATTATTCATTTCACGGTTTCTCATATACTCTACTCTACGGTTATCTTGCAACTGTTCTCCATACAAATAGCGTGATCGTGGTTAATATTTTTTTGAGTTTATCGTCCCTTTTGTTCATCCTACTTATCAAGGAACTGACCTTCTTAAGCAAAATACGCCTTATTGCACTTCTTGTTTCATATCCCGTCTTCTACTTATATGCTTTGAGTTACATGGTGGAATCCATACATTTATTGTTAAGTGTTATTATCTCCTACTTTTTATACAAATATCTTGTAAAAAACTTGCCAATTTATAATTGGATTATTATAGCTACTCTGTTTGGTGCATCTCTTCTTAGACAAACATGGTTTGTGTATATTTTTTCTATATTTTTCAAAAATGGGCAAAGAGGCAAATGGATACTACATATATTTTTAGTAGTGATGTTTTTATCGGCGATATTGATAGGACTGTATTTCTTTTATGCATCTTACGAGAACAGCTTTCTTCATTATCTTCTTCAAAAATCACACAATTTATATGAGTTTCTAAAAACCATTATTGGACATTTTATCGAAAATTTACAGCTCTATTTTTTCAATTATGTGAATAGTTTTTACTATTTCAGCAAGATAGGACTGGTCTGTCTTTTGCTTGCCTCATTTTACTATGGACTCAAAGAGAAAAACAACTATCTATTGAGTATATCTTTTGTTGGATGGTGTTATTTCTTCATGCTATTATTTTTATATAATGCTACTGCCTGGAGAGAGTTGAGAGTGTTGGGCGTAGTATATATATCTTTGCTTGTTGCTCTTAGCTTGATGAAAAAACAAAGAGTTTTAAATTTCTTTTTTATTGCACAGATACTCTTGTTTCCAAGTGTCATTGAGTACTATAATGATACAAGGACAATTTTTTATCAGCAACCCCTATCTAAAAAACAGGAACAAAAACTTGCTTCATATAACAGTCTTGCTTCTGTGATTCACTCCGATGGCAAAAAAGAAGTTTTGATTATTGTTGAGAATGGTCTCTTGACGCTTAATTACAATAGAGCATTGGATGTCTTACCTTTGAAGGCAAAAGATGGTACTGTACTCAGATATTCGATTGGTTATTTTTCAAAATTTAGAGTTCAAAAAACAAAAGGAGATTATTTGTTGACAAAAAAGATATACCCAAATCTTCATTTGATCACTAAAAATGATTTCTTTAATTTATATAAAACCGGAAACCAAAAATGAAGAAAGAGAATGTAATTTGGGATACTTTATTTCTCATCTTTGTAATAGGTGTGTCATATTTTCTGACCTACCATCAAGTCTTTTGCACGACAGAAACAGGAAAATATGCTAGTGATACACTTCAACATATACAGTTTGCAAAAGATTATCAAAAAGGGACACTCTATATACCCCATCCACTTTGGCATTTATGTACCTTGTATGTCGGAAATATAATGCATGTATCAACTGAAACAGCAGCCGTATTAACGTCTACTCTTTTTTTGACATTATGGGGCATATTGGTGCTTTATGTAGTGAAAAGTTTTTTACATTTTAAGTATGAATTTCAATATATATTTATTTCCGTAATGATTTTAATTATAGGTCCACTCAATATCCCCTGGTACAATCCTATTATATTTTTTGGACAAAGTTCTCCCAATATATGGCATAATGTTACTCTTTGGGCAGTTAAGCCATTTGCCCTGCTGACAATTTTGTTTCTTTTAAAGGCCATTGATAGCAAAAATAATAATCTGTATGGGTTAACCGCGATATTTTTGATACTTTCTATATTTGCAAAACCAAGTTTTGTTATTATTTTTATGCCATCTCTTTTTATTTATATGTTGATGGTAAAACTATATAGGGATAAGAATTTTTTAACATTTTTTATACTGCTCTCGATAGTAAGTATTGCTATTTTGGGTTATCAGTATCTTCATACATTTACTACTTCAGATAGTCATATTGTATTTGATTTTTTAGGGGTATGGTCACTCTCTTCACAAAATATTCCTATGTCAATTATTTTGGGATTGGCATTTCCTCTTTTTTTTACATTGAGTGAACGTAAAATTTTGAACGATAAGTATATTCTTATATCATGGATACAAATTGTTGTTTCCCTTATTTTATATACCTGTTTGGCACAGAGCGGTAAATATTATGGTCATGGTAATTTTGGATGGAGTTATGCTATTGCCATGAGCCTTTTATATCTTTTTTCTATCGTTAAATTCTTTGAAATATATTCAGAAATGACAAAAATAAAAAGATATCTGCTATTATTATTGTTAGTTTTGCAGGTGATGATCGGTCTGTATTTTTTTATGCAAATTGCCGAAGGTTATCGTGTTTTATTTATTTCTATTAAATTTTGAAAGAGAGCTTTCGTGATACCATTTAACAAACCTCCTAAAATCGGAACAGAGCAAGAGTATGTCCTCCAAGCAATGAGACAAGACAAGATCTCTGGGGACGGACACTTCTGCAGGCTATGCCAGCAATGGTTCGAAGAGTATCTTCCCGCCCGAAAAACCCTGATTACCCCTTCATGCACCCATGCGTTGGAGATGGCGGCGATGCTCATCGATATCCGACCCGGAGATGAGGTGATCATGCCCTCTTATACCTTCGTCTCGACTGCCAACGCCTTTGCATTGCGTGGGGCGAAGATCGTCTTCGTTGATATCCGCCCCGATACGATGAATATCGACGAGAGCAAAATCGAAGCGGCGATCACTCCCCAAACTAAAGCGATCGTTCCCGTCCACTACGCGGGAGTCGGATGTGAAATGGATACGATCATACAGATCGCCGAGCGATACGGCCTCTATGTCGTCGAAGACGCAGCACAGGGAATGATGAGCAGCTACAAAGGCAGAGCACTGGGAACGATCGGTCATCTGGGTGCTTACAGTTTTCATGAGACCAAAAACTATACGAGCGGAGGCGAAGGAGGATTGCTGATCATCAACGACGAGCGATTGATCGAGCGAGCGGAGATCATTCGTGAAAAAGGCACCAATCGCAGCCAGTTTTTTCGGGGGGAAGTAGACAAATACAGTTGGGTCGATCTGGGCAGCAGCTATCTGCCCAGCGAATTGCAATGTGCCTATCTCTACGCCCAACTGCAAGATGTTGATAAGATCAATATGCATCGCTTAAGGTCTTGGGCTTATTACTACCGATCGTTGAAGTCGTTGGAAGAAAAAAAAATCATCGAACTGCCACAAATCCCAACTCAATGTATTCACAATGCCCATATGTTTTATATCAAAACGAATGATCTAATGGAACGTACATCGTTGTTGGATTATTTGAAAGGGAATGGCATTTTGGCGGTCTTTCACTATGTACCGCTCCATAGTGCACCGGCAGGGAAGAGATTTGGTATCTTTCACGGCAATGATATCTATACAACATATGACAGTGAACGGCTTATTCGATTGCCAATGCATTATGGACTCACAACACAAGATCAACAAAAGGTTATAGACCATGTCATTCAATTCTATGCATAAATGCCTCATCGACAATCGACTTTGGGCTTTTGTCAGCGTTGTTTTAATCGGCTGGTATCTTTCGCCGCTTTTCTATCATACTTTTTATATTCCGACATTCGACAATCTTGACTCCAATATTGTTTGGTTCAAAATTTTAGCGCACAGCGGTATGATCTTCGCTCCCAGCGATGCGATCATTCCCAATATGATGAATGGCTTGCCTCGGTCGAGTTATGGCAGTGAGTTTAATGTAATTTTATGGCTGTATTATTTCTTCTCTCCCAAAACCGCGTATATCATCAACGAAGTGCTTATTCATCTTATCGCGTTTTTTTCAATGTTTGTCTTTCTAAAAGCCTATATCGTCAAGCCTAACCGCTATTATGGTTTAGTTCCACTTTATTTCGGAGCACTCTACTTTGCGCTTTTGCCGTTTTGGTCCGGAGCCGGGGCTTCTATTCCTCTTTTACCGTTGGTGACCTATACGCTGCTCAATATCAAGTTGAAGCGTGATACAAAATGGGATTGGATACTTCTGATACTACTTCCACTTTATACCAGTTTCGTTTTTCTGTATATGTTCTATATTATCTTGGCAGGTATATATATTGCCTATGACACGATCAAGCAACGATCGTTGGATGTCCGCTTGTTCGGCGCGGTTTTTCTGATGGGCACGATGTTTCTATTGAGTGAATATCGTCTGGTCTATACGATGTTCTTTGACTCCGGCTTTGTCTCCCATCGTACGGAGTTTGACATCTTCTTCCAAGAGAACTTGTGGGAGACCTATCGGCTCGCATTGGTCAACTTCCTTCAAGGTCATGTGCCGCATGCTCAGTCCTTTCAGCAGGCTTTGATTCTTCCTTTGTCTCTGGCAGCATTAGCACTTATGTTCAAAAAAGATAGATTTACCAAGAACGAGTCCCTTGTTATATGGGCAATGGTCTTGACAAGTTTCTATGCCAATTTTTGGGATATCGTTCTGATACACAAATTTACCCTTCCGGGTATTGCACTGTTTAGCATAGCGGTTTATCTCATAAGACCACGGTATCGTTTGCTACCGTTACTGCTTATGCTGATAATAGTGCTTTCTTCCATAGCTGCATGTTTCGAGTACAAGGGGTTGCATTGGCTCGTCGATATTTTCCCCATTTTCAAGGCGCTCAATATGATCCGTATGATCTTCATAGAGCCTTTTGTCTATACGACCATTTTGGTTTTGGCACTATTGATCTATTTTAGAAAGTTGCATTTTACGATTTGGATGCTTTGGCTCTTTGTTCCGATAATGTTTGTCTATAGTATGCATCACAGTTTTTATCAAACAGCACCTAAGGAGGGATATGCTTCATTTGAGAGCTACTATGCTCCTAAAACATTTGATCGACTGTTTGAAAAAGTGAAACAAATAGATAAAAATTTTGATAAAAATACATCAAGGTTCGTCTCTTTCGGCATGGAGCCTGCCATATCACTCTTCAATGGACTTCATACAGTCGATGGATACAGTACCAACTATCCTCTCTCTTACAAGTATGCTTTTAGAAAAGTGTTTGCTCCTTTTCAGAAGAACCGCCTTTATGACATATGGGGTAGTAAAGTCTATATTGCGTCCATACTTACCGATCAGAAATACTATCAAAAAGGCCTAAAGATTACAAAACTGCGTTTCGATACAAAAGCACTTTGCAATTTGGGAACAAACTATATTCTATCTCCTTATCGTTTCGGTGATCCCAATTACGAACAGAGTGTGCAAGAAATAAGTAAAACTCAAGGTGAAAAGGGGTCGTGGGATCTTTACCTTTATCGTTTGATCTGTCCACAAAAGCAAGTACCTCACAGCGGCAAAGTGGTTCATGAGGATTCGACATAAGAGATTACGAATCCTGAGAAATCTATATCGAAACTCTCGAACCTCCAAACTTAAATGTTGTATTCAAGTGATTGCATCTGGTTGGAGCTCCACTTACTGAAACATTCTGGCTAGTCACAGTAAAAGTGATAGAGTTATGGGTGGAAGCCTCTGCCCTGGTACAGGCTGTCGAAGCTGATTTGGTAGCCGTTCCTTTTGCCGTATATTCCGCTAAGAGATCCGTGACGCATACCGCTGTATTTTTACAATCTTTTGCATCATATGCATCATCTCTGGTCGCAGTAAGCTTTGGGATGGCCACTGCAGATAGGATGCCAATGATGACTATCACGAAAATTAGCTCGACCATTGTAAATGCATTTTTTTGTTTCATACTATAAAAACCTTTATTGTCAAATGAAAGTGTTGGAAACATATTGGGGTTTAGAAAAAGAAGAACAGTACTCCATACTGAAGTACTGTTGCGATAGCAGTATTTAAGATATTAGATACTGATATGAGAACCTTTATATTGAGCCGAAAGAGCAAATGTAGTTGTTCCATCAGCCAGTGTTCCTGTAACAGTAACTACATCCCCACTTGTACCGACAGTTAATGCAGTACCGTTATAGTTTCCTTTGTTACAAGCATCACTTACTGTAGCCGCCGGTGTAAGACCTGTCGCAGTATACGCTGATACTACATCCGACAGACATGTGGCAACATTTGCTTTTACCTTTGAGTTGACAGCATCATCTCTCGTAGCTGACAGCTTTGGAATGGCAACCGCTGCCAAAATTCCGATAATGACGATAACAAAGATCAATTCGATCATAGTAAATCCGCTTCTCATGTTAGATGTTTCTCTCATGAATAACTCCTGTTAATAAAATTTAGTACCAATTCAATAATTGGTCTAATAAGAAGTATAAACTAATTTAACTTAACTACAAATAAAATGATTTTATAACACATTAAAATTTCACCTAAAGCAGATATGTTATAAAATATTTTTATCATAATCGTAGATTATATGCAAGGGGGTATAATAATATGGAAACACGTAACGCTTTCACTATGATAGAGCTTGTTTTTATCATTGTGATCATTGGAATATTGGCGGTCACTGCACTGCCAAGACTGGCCGCGACACGGGATGATGCCAAAAGGTCGACTATCGCGCACAATACCATGGTAGCGGCCGAAGACATAGCAGCATATGCCATAGCAAGAGGTAAAACGGCATCGGACCTCAGTGAAATGTCGTATGCCGTAGAAGAGATGGTAAACAGCGGTGATGCCAGCAAAAGCGGCACCACACTCAATGTGCACTGGGGAGGTGTCAGCAACTGCATAGTACTCAAAATAAATAACCAGGGAGCCCATACAGAAACACTGGTGATCAACGCAGATGATTCTGGCAGCGGTTCTGAGTGTGACAAACTCCGAAGTCTTATAGACTCATCCAGTTTCCCTATGCCATTACACGGTACACTGATCTCAATCTAATAAAGGACAACCACAAATGAAAGAAAAAAGTTTTAGAATAACCCTCTTAATGTATATCGGCATATTGGTACTTCCTATAGTCTTTTATTCGACCCTTTCCCAACTGGGTTCGATAAGATCATGCGAACATACCCTCCGCACACTTGCTGTCAGCGGTGGGGAGATTGAAGCCGTTCCAGGTACAGCCAACAAAGATGCAAAAATAGCAAAGATAGACAAACAACTTAAAGACTTGAAAAGCTGGTTTTCAGATAAAGACAGTACAGCCTCCTATGTGGGAAGCCGCACACCGCTCAAAGACTATAACAGGCTGATGCAATGCTGGGATAAATTCAAAACCAATCCGCTTCCGGCACAGGCGAAAACATGCCGAAAACAAGCCAACTCTCTCGCATTTAACATTGAGAAAATGATCTCGCTTACAGTGGACACCCTACAAAACAGGCTCTACATGACCCTTGCGGGAAGCATGCTGTTTTTACTACTACTGGTATTTTTCATACGGGAATATATGCAATACCAGGCGCGCAAGCAGGCCATTTATGATCAGGAAACCAAACTTTACAATAAAAAATACCTGATGGCCGAACTTAAAACGACATGTGCAAGATCCATTCGGCACAAATATGCACTTTCTTTGCTGTCTATTACGATAGAGAGCTATGACAAGGACCAATACGATACAAAAAGCAGGACACACTTGTTTGGAAGAATAGGAGGTCTGATCATGTCACAGACACGGGAAAGTGATGTAGCCTGCCGGTTTGACGAGAACCATTTTCTCATCATCCTCCCTTTCACGGACCTTTCGCAGGCAGAACAGTTTGAAGCACGCATAAAAAAAGCTTTTG
>CAZVPN010000053.1:0-9429 GCA_964628135.1 uncultured Campylobacterales bacterium | reverse complement strand
TGGAATCTCATGTCATAATACTCTGTAACTTTCCCCAGCATTTGATCAAGCTGACCACCACTTTCACCTGCCCTAATCATTTGCAGCAACATATTTTCAAATAATCCTGTCTGTTCAAATGATTCTGCCAAACTCATTCCCCTGCCTATATTGGCATTAACTGTTAAAAGTTTCTCTTTTATATATGAATTATCTACCATTTGAACAGCATTTTCAAGTGCTTCCGACACGGGGATGCCGGACTTTACAAGCTCACCAAAAACAAGTGTATATTTATGCATGGTAGAGAGAAAAATAGCTTTGTTTATCAGGTAAAATCTTGGGTGAACCAATATTTTGTCAACTTGATACTTAAAGTCGGGATTGTTTTTGTAAAAAAAGATTACGGTATATACAATGAGTGCCAATGCTGCCAAAATATACAAACCATAATGACTAAACGCATACTGGGTATTGAGCAAAATTCTTGTGGGTAGTGGCAGTTCGGTTTTGAACTTTGCAAAAATGTCTCTAAACTTGGGAACAACTACCATAATCAAAACAGTAAATGCAATAGCCATTGCAGTCAGAGTAATCAATGGAGAACGGATGGCCTTTTTAAATTTTGCCACATTGTCTCTAATATTTTCAAGTATATCCGCAAGTTTATGATAAGATTCCGGAAAATTACCGGTACTCTCTCCGAGCCTGGTCATCGCCATCGTAACATTTCCAAACTCGTCTGCATATGGGGCGATGGAGTCGGAAAAACTTTTACCTGAGTTTATATCTGACTCCAGAGTAGAATATATATTTTTCAATCTTTTGTTTGTCGTATTTTCTGCGACATCCTGAAGGGTATCATTTATCGGTATTCCTGCACCTGTCATAACAGCAATCTGTCTTATGGTCGCTATCTTTTGATCTGCCGGAATTTTTGATTTTGCATTTTTTGAAAACTCTTTTATAAATTTTTTGAAGGTCTCCTCTAATGGCGCTGCTACCTCCTGGGTGGCAACAACTGCAGCATTTGGAAGCTCTTTTTTTGCCTTGATTGCTGCTTCTCTTTTGTTTGAAGCTTCCACAATATGATCACTTCTTTTGCCTTTTGATACTAAAGTTACTTTGAAATACATATTACAACCTTGCTACTCTGAGGATTTCATCAACTGTCGTCTTGCCCTCCAGAGCTTTTTGGATACCATCTTGAAACATGTTGACAAAGCCCTCTTCAATTGCCTGGGCAGTCATCTCCTCTTTAGAGGCACCATTTGCTATCATTCTGGACATCTTCTCGCTGATAGGGAATACTTCAGATATCATCTCTCTGCCGAAATATCCTGTAAGCTGACACTCTTTGCAGCCTTCACCTTTATAGAATTTGAAATTTTTGCCCTCAGGAAGATATTTTTCTATATCTGACATAACTTTTCCGGAAATAGCAGTCTCTTTTTTACAATAAGGGCATACTTTTCTCACCAGCCTTTGTGCCTGAATAGCCACTAATGCTCCAGAAACCAAATAACTCTCTATACCCATATCCAATATTCTACTGACTGCAGATATTGCATCATTTGTGTGAAGTGTCGAGAGTACAAGGTGTCCGGTCAAAGCCGCCTGAATAGCTATGCGAAGCGTCTCTGTGTCTCTAATCTCTCCTATCATTATTTTATCGGGGTCCTGTCTAAGAATAGATCTCAAAGCATCGGCAAAACTAAGTCCTACATCAGCTCTTACCTGAACCTGCTGAATACCATTCATCTGATACTCCACAGGATCCTCTACAGTAATAATCTTGTCCTTAACATCCTTGATTGCATTGAGAGCGCCATAGAGAGTTGTGGTCTTACCTGATCCGGTAGGCCCTGTAACCAAAACTATACCGTATGGAGCTTTGATGGCTTCACTAAATTTATCATAGCAAAGCTGGCTCATGCCTGCATCTTCAAGCCTTATCATTACTTTGCTCTTGTCCAATATCCTCAGGACTATGGATTCACCAAATATAGTTGGGAGCGTTGAAACCCTAAAGTCAAAATCTCTATCCATAACTTTTGCAGAAAATCTTCCATCCTGAGGTTTTCTCTTTTCTGCTATATCAAGATTTGAAAGCAGTTTCATTCTGGAAGATAATGGGTTAAATATATCTTTATCAAAAATAAAACTCTGCACCAACATGCCATCTATTCTGTTTCTAACAAAACAGTTCTTTTCGGTCACTTCAATATGAATATCGCTTGTTCTTGAAATAATTGCATTTCTGAGTATTAAATCTATTAATTTAAGTACGGCGGGTGACTCATCGTCTCCTTTCTCCGCTCCACCTTCTTTTAGATCTTTTCTTATCTCATCTATCAACCCTTTAATACTTTCAGTTATCTCTAGGCGTTGCAGTTGAATTGCTATCTTTTTTGGATCAGCCAAAGCTACATTAACAGGTTTTCTTGGGAAAAGTCTCTGCACAGCATCCTGTGCAACCATATCAAGAGGATCACTAAAGGCTACAAGAATACTGATATCGTTCTCTTCTATTGGCAAAACATGGTGCCTCATAAGCTGCTTATATGGCAATTTACTGAAAAGTTGCATATCTATCTCTGTCTCATCAAGATCGATATATTGAATATTCAATATTTTTGCAGCAGCCTTTAGGATACTTGTGCTGTCAAGCCCTTCTATGGCTGTGGCATCCGAAAAAGTAAGGGCACCATCCCTAATTTTTTTTACTATAAATTTCTCAACTTTATCTCTACTGACAATATGCTCTGACAAAAGGTTTTCTACAGTTACCTTTTTGGGCGGTCTCATCGACATCAGTTTGCCAATATCATCTTTTGACAGGAAACTGTCTCTTAGCATTATCTCCACAATATTGATCATACTTTTGCCTCTACGTACTTAATATTTTTTTCCGCGACGAATCTTATCAATAAGAACTTTTGCCCTAGACGATCCACTCTTATCATAAAAAATCTTGAGAAGCTTCAGTGCTTCTAGTCTTTTGCCTTGTTTTGCCTGTGCTTTTGCAAAAATAAGCCAGCTCTCTTCAATGTCACTATTTATCTTATTGGTTTCATATGCCCACTTTTCTGCTTTTCTGTACTTCCCTTTGCTATAATAATATTTTGCAAGAAAAAGTGAGTCTTTTTCACTATGGTAGGATTTAAACCTCTCTTTTATGTCCCCTGCGATATTACCACTTTTTTTTCTATCTGTGATAATCATTTTTATCTTTTTTGTGCTTGACTTATCTGCTTCGTCTTTCCTATTATCGGAAAATTCATTCTTTTTCACTCTAAAAGATTTTGCGGTATCTTTTTTTTGCACGGAGGAGACTTTTGCTGATAATCTATTTTGATCCGTTTTTTGAATTGAGATCTTTGTTCTCTGGGTATTTTTTGCCCCCTTCATTGAGCCTGCATCTCTATTCAAAAAAAGATATAGCCCAACCAGCAAAACGCCCAACAATAGAATAATTACCAGCAAAGGCAACAATATCTTCTTGCGCTTATATTTTACCCAATCGCGCTCCAGTCTCTCTACATCATACATTTACATATCCCAATTTTAGAGCTGCCATCTCAATGATCTTTTTTGAAAACTTCTGATGATCTATCTTGGATGGATTGTTTGTATCATAATATTCATATAGTTCAAACAAAGTATATAGGAGTTTATTTGTCTCTCTATAATTTCCTTTGGTAAATCTGTATATCAGCGAAATATGCTTGTCTCTTATAAGGTTTGCTATATCAAACAAACCACGATTTAACAACTTTTTGTGAATATAGACTTTAAGCTCATCTTTGAGTGCATTTTTGAGCTCTATTGTCTCCCATATACGAGATTGAAAATGCTCTTTTGCTACCAGATCCTCATCCTCTGTTTTATGAAGTGAGATTACGAACTTTACCGTACCGCTGTCAGATAGAATTCTTATATCCTCCAATACCTCCGGTGGATATATTTGAGCTTCATCTATAAGGATTATTATCTCTCTCTGGCCCTTATTTGCCTGCAGATACTTAACAAATGTCTCAAAATTTACCACAGACCCTGCAGGCAGATCTTTCCCTGTTAATACGCTGAAAAGTTTATCAAAAAACTCTTTTTTTGTTGTAGCGGGTGTATCAAAATAGTAAAGCTCTTTTTGGTGTCTAAGATTTTTGTAAAGCCTACTCAGAAGTAGACTTTTGCCTGTACCTGGGCGACCAAAGAGCAAGACCATCTTGAGTGACTTGTCAAGGCTGTGTGCCAATTGCTCATATGCCCTTCTACTGCTGTCAATATCAATGTATTCGTCAGGATTTATTTCATCAACAAAACTATTTTTGGCATCAGTATATCTACTCATCTTATCTAAGCCGTTTGTATCCTAAGGATTTGAGAGATACATTTCTATTGCTTTTAATTATATGCGGGGTAATGATGATTACCAGCTCCTCTGTTTTTTCAATTTTTGATTCACTTTTGAATGCATATGACAGCAGAGGTATATCGCCCAGCAACGGAACTTTGTTTACTTTTGTTCCAGTCCTTGTAGAGATCAAACCTCCAAGTATCGCATGATTGCCGTCTCTTACTTTGATTACTGAAGCAATCTGTCTTCTTACCAGGTCAGGTGGCATAGTTCTAGTGCCATCGCCACTGACAGGCTGGAGAGTCTCTGTGATCGACGGGTTGATCTTCAGTGTGATCATTCCTCTTTTGTCGATCTCTGGTGTTATATCAAGCAGTATACCCGCAAATACCGAATCTACTTTCTCTCCCTCTGCAGCCACTGCAGCACCTCCTGTACTGGTTGAACTGCTAGACTTAATCTTATAGAAGAGCTCTTTTCCGACACTTATTAGGGCTGGTTGGTTATTTAGCGTCATGACTCTCGGACTCGAGACGGACCTAACATCACCTTTGGTTCTTAGAAACTTTATCACATCCTTGATAGTTGCATGCTGCTTGACCTGTAAAGCGCCTGCCCAGTTAGGCTTTCTACCCTCAGTCCACTCATATTTTTTTATTCCTGCCTTATCATGTTCCAATTTGTTGATATTTTTTTCATTCAATGAAAGTGAGTCTATCGTGAAATTTTGCAAGCCATAAAGTTGTGACCAATCTATACCTGTAGTGTGGCTGTTGTCAAAAGTAACAGAGAGTATCTGAACATCAATCAGCACCTGCTGCTTGATCTGGCTTGTCAGTGCAGAGAGATACTTGCTGACTCTTTTTATCTGCTTTGCAGTTCCTGTTACCGTCACAAGTCCAGCCTCCGGATCAATTATAGGCTCAGCAGGGTTAAACTCCCACTTTTGTCCATCAGGTCCTATCCAAGAGTCATTGACCTTGGTATAGTGAGTCCCGCCATCACCTGCAGTAACAAGTATTTTATGTATCTCGCTTTTGATGGTTGACCAGAATTTAAACTCATCGTTGCTTGTAATAGAAGTACCTGTTCTGGAGCCACCTCCGTTTACCGAAGAAGATGTGCCTGAGTTGGCAATTGTAATATTGGCGCCACTTTTACCCTTTCTGCTTCCTGCTATATAATGTACTTTGAATGTTCTTGTAGTTAGATATGAAATAGATAGTCTATTGCCATGTAGCTGATAACTCAAGCCATTCTCTGACAGTATCGTATCAAGAAAACTGTTCAAAGATGCATTCTTTAGTTTTACATAATATAGCTTTTTCTCCAATCTTTTTCGGGCACCTGAATCTTTGACAAGTATAGTAAGATCACAGTTTTCTGCAAGGTTTTCTATAGCATCACCTACTGAAAGTGAACTGTCGATAGTGACAGTAAATAGTTTGTTCTCACAATTTTGAGCCTGTGCATTTGCTGAAAAGGTCACGAGTAGACCTAGAAACATTATTAAAGCTTTCATATTTTTTATTCCCCTAATCATTTTATTTACTCCCTGCTAATGTGAAAATTGGTTTGCTTTTCTTTAAAAAAAGCTCAATCACATGTTTTTCTTTTTTCAGTGTTACACCATTCTCATTTAGTGCCGTTACCTTATAGCCATCAACGGTTTCACCCTTGCTGACCCATTTTTTGTTTACAAATGCTCTGTTATTTATGATTGCTCCCAAATTAAACTCGACAACCTTGGTCCTTGGTTTTTCAAGTTTTGCACTTGTTGCATTTGTATCCTTTTTCAAGATTACAAATGGAGAGACAAAAGCGCCTTTATGCTTTATCTCTAGTCCAGCCCTCTTTGCTTTGACTTTTGTGACCATACTGTCCATCTGCTTGATGGACAAATCAGCAAGTAACAGTCCCGGAACTGCAACTAGAATCGAAAATAGAGTTTTTCTTTTAATCATTAGTGATTTATCCCCCATACTGAGATATTGATATCAGATACAATTCTGCTGTTGTTGATATCTGAGTAGGTTCTGCTTCCGTAAACATCAGTTACTAGAGTATTCTGCTCAATATCGTTAATAAATTTTAAGATATTGTTATACTCTCCAGTACAGTTGACGCCTATCTCAAGAACATGACCAAAGCTACCGTTGCCGTCAACATATTTGTTGCTCAAGCTATTGATTTGCACACTGTTGCTTGCCGCTCTTTCTGTTATTGAATCCAAAAATTTAGACCATGTATCCTTATTAAACAGAAGATCTGACAACTTATTCAAACTCGTTTTGATTGTCTTGATCTTTTTTGCATACTCTTTCAAGGTATTGTTTTTCGAAAATATTTGCTTGTTCAGCTCTTTGATCTTGTAGCTTCTGTCTCCATTTTTGCTTATACTTGCCAAATACCTCTGATCTTCATTTATTTTTTTGACAATTGTTGTATGCCTTACTATGCTTGCATCATATGCACTTTTTGCAGATGGATATAAAAAGCTGTAGGCCAGAAATGCTACTGTACCGGCAACGATCAATATCAAAAGCCACTTTTCTGATTCGCTTTTTGATTCAAAATACTTATCAATTCTTTCCAAATAATTAACATTTTTACTCATTGAAACCCACCTTTAAGACACCTTGATAGAAAGTGCTGTTGCTGTCTTTTTCTATGAGGTCTATGTCGATATTTGATATTTGATTTTTATACTCTTTTGAAATATATTTTATCAGTTTTGTGATATTTTTATCATCTTCAGAAACCAGATAGATATTAAATTTGTCATCCGTACTGTCAATATCGTATATCTTTACTCCAAATTTTGCAAAATCATCAGCGAAAAGTCTCATTTGATCAGACTTCAGTCTGTAATTTACTTTTTTATTATACACGTGTCTAAGCGTCATCTCTTTTGCATTAAAGTCACTCTTTTTTTTCTCGATATTTTTATCTATCTCTTTAATTTCGGCGATTTTCTTGGAAATGATTGATTTATATTTATTTACTTCTCTTTTTAGTGACTGTTCTTTCTGATCCAAACGGTCGTTTCTAATATTGTTGACCTTGCTTCCGGCATAATAATATAAAGGAACGGAGAGTCCCAAAGCCGTAACACCCAAAGTCGTCAAAACAAGATGCCCGGATGTTCTTTTGAAAAATGCAGGTGGTCTTGGATATTTTGTAAGGTTGAGTGTATCCCGTCCATGTAGATATCCCAAACCTGAAGCTGCCATCATCTTCTGCAGCTGATCAACATGCCAGTCTTCTATTTCAAATTTATAATTGAACTCTAATGGCAGAGAGTGCAATCCTAAATAATTCTGTACATAATCATCTAGTCCTACAATAGAGCCAAATGAACTACCTATATACATATTGTCTATAGCTTCTATATCATATGCTCTTTTGGTATATATGACTATATCATTAATAGATATAAAAATCTCTCCAAAAAGCTTCATTATATTTTGTTGATAATCACTTGAAGTTGCTCTCATCCCCTCTTTTTTGAGAATTTTAAAGAACTCCTCTTCATCTACCGTTTCGCCTGTCATTTCACAATATCTATTGTATATCTGCTCAAAAGAGTATTTAATAGATTTTGAATAAAAATATTCTCCATTTTTATAGAAAGACAAAAATGTGTCATATTTTGTAAAATACAGATAGCAATGGACACCTTTTTTTTCTACAAGATCAAAATCATACAGCGTCCTAAAAAGTAGTGGTGCAGGCATGACAAGATCAATATACTTTACATTCTTGACAAGCTCTTCAAATATCTCATTATACCTGCTCTGTTCTATTATAAAAAGCTGATAAACTTTTTTATCACCATCGCTTGGTATTTCAGTATATTTTATGAAATATTCAATCGTTGGATCAAGCCCCAACTCTTCGTAGGCTTTGTTCTCTATTGCTCCTGCAATATCCTCTTCGGATATTCCAAGGTTGATCTCGATTGGAGCCATTATCATATCTTTGTTTGCAAGATATGTTACTATGAAATTACTCTTTTTAGATGTGGGTTTTTTGATACTGGATAGAATATTTCCTTTGAGTATGGAACTATTGCCAGTATAGTTATCTATAACAACGATATTTTGGAGCTTTTTACTTGACTTAGAGTCTTTTTTTTGTTTACCCATGCTATACCCATCCTTGCAATACTTGAGTAATTATATATGTTATAATATTAAAATAGACTTATTAAATAATATTTTTTACTAAAAAGCCTAAAATTGGTATCCCATCTCCTCTAATGATGTTTTATTTTTGCTCCACCCTTTTCTGACTGTTACATGCAAATCAAGATAGATTTTTTTCTGAGCAAAAAGCTCTATCTGTTTTCTGGCATACATTCCGACTCTTTTGATTGTTTGGGCTTTTGTTCCTATGATCATTCTTTTTTGCATCTCTTTTTCTACTACAATTGTAGCAAAGACTCTATCGATGTCATCACTCTCCTCTATCCGCTCTATTATTACATCACTCTCATATGGTATCTCGTCACTTAGATTTTCAAATATAGACTCTCTGATAAGCTCCTTGTAGATATCTCTGATATTTTCGGTAGTGATATACTCGGGATCATATAGCCATGGATGCTCAGGCAGAAGCTTGGATATCTCATCCAAAAGCTCTTTTTTGCCCACTTTTTTGTTGACTGAAAATGGAATAATAGCTTCAAAATACTCTTGAAACTGTTGATACTCTTTTAGTTTGGATAGCAATTTAGATTGAGGATATCTGTCTATCTTGGTTAGCACAACCATATGAGGAGTTTGCTTTGTTTTGATAATCTCCAAAAATTTTTTATACTCATCCAAACTATCATTGACCGGAGATAAAAATAAAATCAAATCACTATCGCCTATAGCCTTGAGTGCCTCCTCCATCATAAATTGATTAAGCAGCCTCTCTCGTTCATGGAGTCCAGGGGTGTCTACAAAGATTATTTGGGTATTGGCGTGCATTACTATGATATTCATTCTTTTGCGTGTAGCTTGGGCTTTTTTGGATACCATAGCCAATTTTTCACCTACCAAAAGATTTAGTAGAGTGCTTTTGCCGGCATTAGGACGCCCAAC
>CAZVPN010000052.1:0-9518 GCA_964628135.1 uncultured Campylobacterales bacterium | reverse complement strand
ATTTTGTCCAAAATAGTGCTATTATATTGACTCAAATATATAAATAGGATGATATTTTATGACACTCTCTTGGTTTTTGGCTCTTTTGATGTTTATTTTGGTTGCTGGGTTTACTCCGGGACCTAACAATATCATAGCTATGAGTATCGGTTTTAATCATGGGTATCGGAAGGTGCTGCCTCATGTTGCAGGGGTGACTGTCGGGTTTCCTGTGATGCTGATACTTATAGGGCTGGTTCTCAAGCCTATCATGCAGGAGTATGAGCAGATATTTATGCTGCTAAAGTATGCCAGTATCGCATATATCATCTATATTGCTTATCATGTGGCTACACAGGAGCCCTCTATCGATGGGCTCAGTAGTGACAAAAAGCCGATTGGTTTTTGGCAATCTGTTGCCTTTCAGTGGATCAATCCCAAAGCCTGGGCAGGAGCATTGGCGACAGTGACTCTGTATATGCCAAAAGGTTACTACACGCAAGGTGTATATATAGCCGCACTTCTCTCAGCCGTGACTATCATCGCTGCGATATCGGCATGGGCGATTATGGGCAAGGGGATAAAGGGGTTTTTGTCTCACCCGAAGCAGGTGAGGGTGTTCAATGTGGTGATGGCTTTGTTGCTTTTGCTCTCTGTAGGGATGATGCTGTTTTAGCTATTTGCTCTCTTTGCACAAGCGGCAGCATCTATACAGAAGTATCCTTTGCCTTTCTTGGCGGGTTTTAGTTCATCTTCATTTGTATTTCCACACTTTTTGCAGGCTTTATCGCTTGTTGGTTGGTTCTCAAGCTTGGCTTCAGGCTTCATTGCCGGAAAGAGTATGACATCTCTGATTGTGTGCTGATTGGTAAGCATCATCACAAGTCTATCAATGCCTATACCCTGTCCGGCGGTTGGTGGCATAGCATATGATAGGGCTCTGACAAAATCCAAATCCATATGCATAGCCTCATCATCGCTATCTTTTTGGGCAACTTGTGCTTTGAATCTCTCTAGCTGATCAAGCGGATCATTTAGCTCATTAAATCCGTTTGCTATCTCTTTGCCCGCAATGAAAAACTCAAATCTATCCGTAATCTCAGGATCTTCATCGTTTCTTCTTGCAAGTGGACTGATATCTACCGGGTAGTGTGTCAGGAAGGTTGGGTTTATCAACTCTTTTTCTATAAAATTGTCAAAAATCTCCTCTTGAAGTTTTCCAAGAGATAGGTTTGCATCTGCTTCGATATTGTGTGAAGTTAAAAACTCTATAATTTTATCTTTGTCCCTTAGGTGCTCTCTTGGGAGTCCGGCTATCTCTACTATTGCATCTTCCCATTTTATCCTCTTAAACGGCGTGCTAAAGTCTATCTCCAGATCTCCATATTGTAGTCTTGAAGGAAGGTTTAGCTCGGCAAAGAGTCTCTCAAATAGCTTCTCTGTCAAGTCCATCAAATCCTCGTAAGTGTGGTATGCCCAGTAGAACTCAAGCATCGTAAACTCAGGATTGTGGGTGTGATCCATCCCTTCATTTCTGAAGTTTCTATTGATCTCAAATACCGCATCCATACCGCCTACGACCAATCTTTTGAGATATAGCTCAGGTGCAATTCTGAGGTATCTATCGATTCCAAGGGCATTGTGGTGGGTAATAAACGGTCTTGCATTTGCACCGCCGGGAATCGGGTGCATCATAGGTGTCTCAACCTCCAAAAAGCCACTCTCTTCGAAAAATCTTCTAATTATGGATACAATTTTTGAGCGAAGTTTAAATAGATTTTTGACCTCAGGATTTACTATCATATCGAGGTATCTTTGGCGATATTTTATCTCTTGGTCTTGCAATCCGTGAAATTTCTCCGGCAGTGGAGTGATAGCCTTTGTTACTATTTTGATATCATGACAGTGAAGTGTCAGCTCACCTGTTTGGGTGATAAAGGGGTGTCCGGTTGCCTGGATAATATCTCCGACTTCAAAGAGTTTTTTTACCACTGTATTGTAATAGCCCTCGGGTAGATCATCTCTATTGTAGTATATTTGAACCAAGCCATCTTCATCTTCGATCTTGGCAAATGCAGCTTTGCCCATGATGCGGACAAATTTGATTCTGCCGGTTAGAGTAACTTTTTGCTCTCTATCCTCCTTTGGCTCTGCATCCAAACTTTTGAGTGTCTCAAACTTTTCCAAAAACTCCTTTGAGCTCATCTCTTTTCTGATATTTTGCGGATATGGATTGTATCCTGCTTCTCTAAGTTGTTCAGCTTTTTTGATACGCTCTTGTATATATTGGTTGTTAAACATTTATAGTTTCCTCTTGTAGATTTGTTATGAATTTTGCTTATTTTGGCACTCTTGGCAGAGTCCTACGATCTTCATCGTGTGATCTTGCATAAGAAAATTATGCTTTTTGGCTATCTCCTCTTGACGCTTTTCGATTGTCTCATCGACAAACTCTGTGATTTTGCCACACTGTGTGCATATGAGATGGTCATGATGCTTTTTGATACCAAGCTCATAGAGTTTGCCATCCTTGCCAAAGGATATAGAGTCAGCAAGACCTGCATCTTCAAGCAGTGACAGAGTGCGATATATAGTAGCGATACCAATTTTAAGCTCAGGATACTTTTTTTTGATTTTATTGTGTAGCTCTTCGGGGGAGAAGTGCCCATCATTATCATACAAAGTCTTTAGAATGATCTCTCTCTGCTTTGTGAATTTAAGCTCCATTTTTTTCAACAAAACAATAAAATCATTGAGCAGTGTATCATATGCTATCATGACGGCAAACCTATTTTTTTGATCTGTTTTCGGCTTTTTTGGCAATATCTGAAATATTGATTAGCTGAAAACCGATTCTATCCATAACAGGGTAGAGTTTGCTGGTCGATATTGTTTTGGACATATTCTCTTTGATCAAAGAGCTTCTTGATAGTGCCGAAAGGATCAGAGAAAATACAAATAGATATTTGAAGCCGGCAACAATAAAACCAAAAATCCTGCTAAGTGTCGTTTGGTTGCGACCGCTGCCCTGTACCATTTTGCCTATTGTTGATGATATGACCCAGACAGCTCCAAGCACCAGGAGAAATCCAACGAGTCTAAGAAGAGAAATATTTTGAATATGCAGCAGGTTCTTGTCTATAAAGTCTGCTATTGGCTCAGCCGATCTTGATGCTATAAATATACCGCCTATTAAGCCTATAAAATTAAAAATTTCATTGACGAAACCATTTATGATACCTTTGACCGACAGAAGAAGTATCAAAATGATAACGGCTATATCTACACCGTTGAGTCCCGCGACAATAGTATGCGACATTCTATAGAACCTTTTCTAATTCATCTCGTTTGTTGGAGAATTGTAGGGCGACATGTTTTTCTACTACCCCATTTTTAACAAGTTTGGCAAATGCCTGGGTTTGGGTCTGCATGCCGCTGTTTTCTTGCCCAAGCTGCATAGCAGAGTATATCTGATGCACCTTGTCTTCCCGAATCAAATTGGATATAGCGTGATTTGTTACCAATATTTCAGAGGCAGCGACTCTTCCGCTTTTGACTTTTGGCAAGAGAGTCTGTGCAATAACGGCAATGAGCGAAGTGGATAGCATAGCTCTAACCTGTGGCTGCTCGTCTCCTGAGAAGACATCTATGATACGGTTGACAGTTCCCGGCGCAGAATTTGTATGCAGTGTGCCAAATACCAGGTGACCTGTCTCTGCGGCCGTAAGTGCAGCAGCTATTGTCTCTTTGTCCCTCATTTCACCGATCAGAATGATATCTGGGTCTTGACGCATAGCATATTTGAGCGCTGTGGCAAATGAGTTTGTATCTTCACCTACACTTCTTTGTGAAAATACACATTTTTGATTTTGATGAACAAATTCCACAGGATCTTCGACCGTGACTATATGCTTGGACTCTTTCATATTGATCTCATTCAGCATAGCTGCAAGAGTAGTTGACTTACCGGAACCTGTTGGACCAGTCACAAGTATAAGTCCCTTTTCTCTCTGTATAAGTTTTTTGTAAACTTCAGGTGCATTCAGATCATCCAGACTTGGTACATCAATAGGGATTACCCTGAATGCTGCTGCCATATCCCCGAGTGTTCTATAATAGTTTGCCCTGAACCTTCCTACTCCCTCAAGCTCTATAGCAAAATCAAGCTCATTGTGCTCTTCAAAAGCCTGCTTTTGTTTCTCTGTAATCAATGAATAGCAAGCTTCTTCTATAGAGTTTCCGTCAAGAACGGGCAAGTTTACAGGTCTTAATCTTCCGTCAAGTCTCAAAAGAGGTTCGCTTTTGCTTACAAGATGTAGATCGGATGCACCATGTACTACTACACTTTGCAAAAGTTTTTTAATATCTAAAGTCTGTGTCACATTTTTCTCCTGATTATATAATTGCCGGAACTATAAAAAAATCATCCTCATGACGAGGTGCATTTGATAATATTCTTTTGGCCACAGATGGATCAGTTTGTGCTATGTCCTCCCTAAGAGGCGTACCGCCTGTAAGGGTAGAAAAATAAGCATCAAGATCTTCAGTATCAAGCTCATTGAGATTGTCTACATAAGCCAAAATTTCTGAAAGCTGCTTTGTGATCTCATCTTTCTTGCTCTCATCTACTCTTAGATGAGACAGTTTCTCAAGTTTTTCCAAAGTTTGTATATCAATATGCACTCTAATAGCCTTGATTTGGTATAATGCTATAATTATATATAAAACTCTATTAAGGATACCATTTGATATGAATGTTGTCGATCTCTTCTTAAAATTGCTCTCAGCCGAATCTGTAACGCCAGATGACGGTGACTTGTTGGAATATTTGGAACTATACCTGTCTGATTTTGAGACCATAAAGCTTGATAGGGGAGGTGTCAAAAATCTTTTTTTGTATAAAAAATTTGGTGATGGGGTGCATCTAAATTTTGCCGGTCATGTAGATGTAGTGCCTCCTGGGGATGGCTGGAGAAGTGCGCCGTTTGAGCCCATGATTCTTGATGGCAGGATATATGCCAGAGGTTCTCAGGACATGAAGAGTGGTGTGGCAGCTTTTGTGCAAGCTGCAAGAGAGGCAAAAGAGTTTGGCGGAACCATCTCTTTGCTTTTGACATCCGATGAGGAGGGCGACGGCACATATGGCACCAAAATTATGCTCAAGGAGCTTGAGTCCAGATCGCTTTTGCCTGATTTTTCTGTGGTAGCCGAGCCCACTTGCGAAGAGAGATTTGGAGATGCTATCAAAATAGGACGCAGAGGCTCTATCAATGGTATTTTGACTATTCATGGCAAGCAGGGACACGCGGCATATCCGGAAAAGTCTGATAACCCCGTCCATAAAATTGCTCCGCTTCTTGATAGACTAGCGGGAGTAGATTTGGATAGTGGAGATAGTGATTTTGCTCCGAGCAAAATGGTTATTACTGACATCAGGGGTGGAATGGAGGTGACCAATGTTACTCCAGGGTCTCTTAGGATAATGTTTAATGTGCGAAACTCAACAGTTACTACAAAAGAGGATGTCAGCAATCATATCTCCAAAGTGCTTGATGGGATATCTTACGATCTGGATCTTGTGCAAGGCTCATACCCATTTGTGACAAATAGAGATTCCAAGATAGTGCAAAATATATCCAAATGTATCGAAGCTGTGACAGATATCAAGCCAAAGCTCTCAACAGCAGGTGGCACCAGTGATGCTAGATATATGGGGGCCTATGGCATAGATGTCGTTGAATTTGGAGTGATAAATGATCTTATACACGCGCCAAATGAGAGCACAACTATCGACGAAGTGGTTAAGCTCTATGAGGTATTTGCAAAACTTATTGAGAGTTTTAAATGATCTGGGAGCTGGTTGCAGGTTCTATTGTAGTTGAGATATTTGAAGCATACTGGCACAAATCAAGCACACTTATGGGCTCTCTCGCCAAAGATTATCATCTCTACCGCAAGTCGGTATTTATTTTCCTCTTTACACATTTTGGCTTTTTGTATACTATATATGTTTCACTTTTGACGGATGTGCTGAATTGGGCAATTTTTATCATATTTCTATTGAAGATATTGGATATATTTACCAAGATATATTTTATACAGGAGCTGTTTGTCAAACAAAGAAGGGAGAAACAGATATTGTCTATGTTAGAGACGCCTACTCCGGCGTGGTATTATATGATCAGTGTAATACTCTATCCATATCTTTTATATTTGGGGCTTTCTGATGCATATTAGAATACCTTAAAGAAATTTGCTCTATAATGCTTCATAGCAATTTGTCTTGACTTGCAAATTTGCACAACTTACAGAAAACTTCTTCAATCCAAGTAATGCATTATAGTGGTCTATTTGGATTAAAATTTCAAGAGGAATCATGAGCGACAATAACAACAATAAAAAAACAAGTGCCAATCAAAACGGCAATAGAAATGGAAATAAGAAACATACGCGAACGCATACTCCGGTTAAAGGTTTTACGATCGAAACTCTTCAGCAAAAGCCACTCAACGAGCTTGTCGAGATAGCTTTTAAGCTCAATGTAGAAAATCCAAATGAGTTCAAACGAAAAGATTTGATTTTTGAGATACTGAAAAATCAGGTTAGCCAGGGAGGCTATATCCTATTTACCGGTATTTTGGAGATTATGAATGATGGGTATGGCTTTTTGCGTAACGAAGACGGCAACTTTGCCAACTCAAGTAACGATACATATGTAAGCTCCACTCAAATCAAAAGATTTGCATTGCGTAACGGTGATGTGGTTACGGGTCAAGTTCGCTCTCCGAAGGATCAAGAGAAATACTATGCACTCCTAAAGATAGAGGCTATCAACTATCTGCCGCCGGAAGAGTCCAAGAAAAGACCACTTTTTGACAACCTTACACCGGTATATCCAAATGAACAGCTAAAGCTTGAGTATAATCCTATAAAAAACACGGGTCGTGTGATAGATCTGTTTGCACCTATAGGTAAGGGTCAAAGAGCACTCATCGTAGCACCTCCAAGGACGGGTAAAACTGAGCTTCTCAAAGAGATAGCTCACGGCATCACTGCCAACAATCCTGATGCGAGCTTGATGGTGCTGTTGGTCGATGAACGCCCCGAAGAGGTGACAGATATGCAAAGATCGGTCAAGGGTGAAGTGTATGCCTCCACATTTGACCTGCCTGCCCAAAATCATGTCCGAACGGCCGAAATGGTAATAGAGAAGGCAAAAAGACGAGTAGAGCTTGGTGTTGATGTGATTATTTTGCTTGACTCTATCACTCGTCTTGCAAGAGCATACAACACGGTGACTCCAAGTTCAGGCAAAGTGCTATCTGGTGGTGTGGATGCCAATGCACTGCATAAGCCAAAGAGATTTTTTGGAGCGGCTAGGAATATCGAAAATGGTGGATCACTCACTATTATATCAACAGCCTTGATCGACACGGGCAGCCGTATGGATGAGGTGATTTTTGAGGAGTTCAAAGGAACCGGAAACTCTGAAATAGTGCTAAATAGACATGTGGCAGACCGTCGTATATATCCAGCAATAGATGTCACAAAGTCAGGCACCAGAAAAGAGGAACTGTTAGTATCGCCGGAGACTCTCCAAAAAGTTTGGGCGATCAGAAATGCAATGCAAAATATGGAAGAGGTAGAGGGGCTCAAATTCCTATTTACCAAAATGAACAAAACAAAATCCAATGAAGAGTTTCTCTCTATAATGAATGACGGCGCATAGCAAGCTTAGTTATAAATATGAAAATAGGGGTATTTGATTCTGGACTTGGTGGACTAACTGTTATTAGATCCATTATTGCCAAAATCCCTGAAGCAGAGCTTGTATATTTAGCTGATACAGCATATGCTCCGTATGGCGACAAAAGTGCGGAGGAGATAAGAGACCGTAGTCTTAAAATTGCCAAATATTTTATTGCGCTTCATCAGGTAGATGCACTTGTCGTTGCATGCAACAGCGCAACATCGGCTGCGATAAAAACGCTCCGAGATGAGTATCCCGGCATACCGATAGTGGGCACAGAACCGGGCATTAAGCCGGCCTTTGCTGCCACAAAAAGTGCAAAAATAGGTGTAATGGCTACATCTGCCACACTTGCCGGTGAGAAATATCAACAGCTTGCCGACAAACTAACGCAAGATAAAATGGAGATTGAGCTATTTGAACAGTCATGTCCAGGTCTTGTAGAGCATATAGAAAGGGGTAAATTAGATAGTCAAGAGAGTAGAGCAATGTTGCAAAAATGGCTGCAGCCGATGAAGGATGCCGGAGTTGATACGATAGTGCTCGGATGTACCCATTATCCGATCGCCGCCAAACAGATCAAAGAGATTATGGGTAAAGAGACGGTACTTATAGAGACAGGAGATGCCATAGCAAACCGCATCAAAGAACTCTTGACAAATGGTGATACTAAAACAAAGCCAATACTATCCCTCTATGCCACCTCCAAAATCGACAATGAAATCGCCGGTAGAATACTTGAAAGAGCAGTGAAGTTTGAAGAGATAAAAATTTAAATCTATATTATCCCTACTGCATCGCGAACTACTTCCATCTTGGCTGATGCAACCTTGCGAGCTTTTTTTGCCCCTTCATGGAGTATATCTCTGACTTCGTCGGTATGTTCCAAATAATAAGCTCTCTTCTCTCTAGCTTCGGCAAAATGATCCCAAATGAGCTCTTTTAGATATTTTTTGAAGTGTCCATATCCCTCTTTGCCGCTTGCGTATCTCTGAGCCAACTCCTCTTTGCCATTATCATCCAAAAATAGAGATGCCAAAGCATAGACATTGCATTTGGTATGATCTAACGGCTCTCCAAGCGGTGTAGAGTCGGTGACTATTTTGTTGCATATCTTTTGCAGAGGTTTTTCATCTAGGAATATGCCTATGTCGTTGCCGTAGCTTTTGGACATTTTGGCTCCATCAATTCCCGGCACTGTAGCGACATTTTCATCTACTTTGTATTCTGGGATGACAAATATATCTCCATGCTCATTGTTAAACTTGATAGCTATATCGCGAGTCATCTCCACATGCTGTATCTGATCTTTGCCAACCGGCACTATCTGAGAATCATAAAGCAGTATATCAGCCGCCATCAATACCGGATAGGAGAAGAGGGCATGATTTGGCACTATACCCTTGGCTATCTTGTCTTTGTAGCTGTGTGCTCTCTCAAGCAGCCCCATTGGGGTATATGCCGAGAGTATCCAATATAGCTCTAGCACCTCTTTGACATCGCTCTGTGCCCAAAATGTGCTTTTGTCTGGATCAAGTCCAAGAGAGAGAAATGTGACAGCAGCATCTAGTGTGTTGGCTTTGAGGGCTTGTGCATCCTTAAGAGAGGTCAGGGCGTGATAGTTGGCGATAAACATAAACATATCATTGTCATCTTGAAGCTCCATCATAGGCTTGATAGCCCCAAAATAGTTGCCTATATGAAGTGTGCCCGAAGATTGCAATCCATTTAATACGCGCATAGATAAGTTCCTAAAATTTTTGTGCCATTATAGCAAGAAAAATAGAAA
>CAZVPN010000051.1:8169-9533 GCA_964628135.1 uncultured Campylobacterales bacterium | reverse complement strand
GGCAAAAGCTCTATATTTTTGATGCCTGAGATATCTCTGACTCCACAAATGGAGAAGAGGCTCAAGGTCTATTTTGGCGATGCAGTAGCTATGTGGCACTCCAAGATCACCCAAAAAAAGAAAGAGCAGATTCTAAAAGGTATAGAGAGTGGTGATATTCGCATCATTGCAGGGGCTAGATCGGCACTTTTTGTTCCGCTTGAAAATGTGGGACTCATTATAGTAGATGAAGAGCATGATGATAGCTACAAAGCTCACACTAGACCTAGATATCATGCTAGAGATGTAGCGGTGCTTATGTCTCAAAAACTAAATGCCAAAGTGCTTTTGGCTAGTGCTACGCCAAGCGTGACAACCTATTATAAATATGATGTCATCAAACTTGATGAGCCATACATCAAAAGTGCCAAAACTTATAGCTTTATATCAGGTGATACAATTGACAATACTATTGTCAAAGAGATTGACAAAAATTACAAAAACAGTAAACAATCTCTGCTTTTTTTGCCGACAAGAGGCAACTTCAAGTATCTATACTGCAAAAATTGCGGCAAGACTCATCTATGTCCATACTGCTCTGTGGGTATGGCTTTGCACCGCAAGAACAAGATGTTAAAGTGTCATTACTGTAACTATACAGAGCCGATCACACAAAGCTGTAGCTATTGTGGCCATGAGCCTCTTAGTAGTGAAAGAATCGGCACTCAAGAGGCTATCGAGATACTTCAAAACTCTATTGATGGTATCAAGATAGAGCAGTTTGACCGCGATAGCATTACCACTGCACGCAAACTCAAAGATGCACTGAAGCGTTTTGAAAATGCAGAGAGTGATTTGCTTTTGGGCACACAAATGCTGTCCAAGGGTCATGATTATGCCAGCATCACACTATCTGTAATTATGGGGCTTGATCATATCCTTGGTCTGGCTGATTATAGAGCCAGAGAGAGAGCTATGTCACTATTTATGCAGATTGCAGGCAGGAGCGGTAGAGCTCAAGAGTCCAAAGTGCTTGTGCAGACAAACAATAGCGAATTTTTTAGAGCCTATTTGTATGATTATGAGGAGTTTATCAAAGATGAGTTAAAATTTTTGCAAGATGCCAATTATCCTCCATTTGCATCTTTGGCAAGAGTATTGATAGCCAACAAAGATGAGTCAAAAGCTACTAAGATAACAATGGATACGGTAGAGCAGATCAAAAAATTTGAAAATATTGAGATAGTAGGTCATGGCAAAGCACCCGTAGAGAAGATAGCCAACAAATATAGATTTCAAATACTTCTAAGATCTGCTAGTAGAGTAGCTCTACTGAAGGCACTTCATAGTGTAAATCGTCGTGAAATAGAGATAGATATGGATCC
>CAZVPN010000051.1:0-8069 GCA_964628135.1 uncultured Campylobacterales bacterium | reverse complement strand
GTGAAGGATTGAAGTGTGCTTTTTGATAAGAGAGGTGTTTTGATATTATGATATAAATATCATTTCAAGGGCAACCACGAGGGATTGCCCCTACGGTTAAATAATTTACGATAAAATAGGACAATTTAATACAAGGTCGATGAGTTGAACGAGAGATATCCAACCAAAAAAATATATGTAGGTGATGTGGCAGTAGGTGGTGATGCGCCTATATCTGTGCAGTCTATGACTTATAGTGACACTAGAGATGTGGAAGCTACTGTCGATCAGATAAACAGACTTCATTTTGCCGGTGCTGATATAGTCAGAGTGGCTGTGCCTGAGATGGAAGATGCATTGGCACTCAAAGAGATCAAAGAGCGCGTATCTTTGCCAATTATTGCAGATATTCATTTCAACTATAAGCTTGCTCTTGAGGCTGCTAAGTGGGTAGATGCTATTCGTTTCAATCCCGGTAACATCGGAGAGAAAAAAAGAATAAATGAGATAGTCAAAGCCTGCAAAGAGCGTAATCTACCAATAAGAGTAGGGGTAAATTCGGGCTCACTTGAAAAAGAGTTTGATCAAAAATATGGTCCTACTGCCGAAGGAATGGTGGCAAGTGCAGAGTATAATATAAAGTATCTTGAGGATTTGGATTTTACGGATATCAAAGTTTCTCTCAAGGCCTCTGATGTTGCTAGAACAGTAGATGCATATAGGATGCTAAGACCCAAAAACAATTATCCATTTCACCTAGGTGTGACAGAGGCAGGAACCATCTTTCATGCCACTATCAAATCTGCCATAGGTCTTGGGACTTTGCTTTTGGAGGGGATAGGTGATACCCTAAGAGTCTCAATTACCGGAGAGCTAGAAGAGGAGATCAAAGTAGGCAAAGCTATACTCAAAGATAGCGGCAGACTAAATGAAGGGCTAAATATCATATCTTGTCCTACATGCGGAAGGATCGAGGCTGATTTGGTAAGTGCCGTGGCAGAGGTGGAGAAGCGAACTGCACATATCAAAACGCCTATGGATGTAAGTGTGATGGGTTGTGTGGTCAATGCTATCGGAGAGGCGAAACATGCTGATGTGGCGATTGCCTTTGGTAAGGGTAATGGACTGATAATGGTCAAAGGAGAAGTTATTGCCAAGTTGCCGGAGAGTCAATTGGTAGATGCCTTTGTGGAGGAAGTGGAGCGTTTTGCCGCACAAAGCGAGTGAAGATAATTAATGATGAATGATGAATAATTAATGATAAATGGTGGGTGGTGAATGAGTTTGGAGAATTTATACAATCTGAATATAGAGAGAGCTGTCTTATCTGCTGTACTTTTTGATCCTGAGATACTCGAGGATGTCGCATCCAAGATAAAACCTCATGATTTTTATCTGCCTTTTCACCAATATCTTTTTTCTTCTATGGAGGAGTTGGTCGCAGAAGAAAGGCCTATAGATGAGGAGTTTTTGCGCAAAAAGCTTCAATCAAAAGGCAAATTTGATGAAGTGGCTATGGTTGAGGTGCTCTCTGCAAATCCTATCACAAACACAAAAGCATACCTTGAAGAGATAAAGGCCAAATCAAACAAAAGATCCCTTGTCACACTGGCTACTGAGATCAAAAAGGTAACAATAGAGGATGATCTTGAAGCTACAGATGTAATGAATCTAGTTGAAAAAAAGCTTTATGAGATTACGCAGGAGAGCATGAGTAATGATTTTAGAGCCTCTGAAGAGATCACAGCCTCAATGCTTGAGGAGATCAATCGTCTTAAGGAGATGGGTAACTCCAAGCTTATAGGTGTGGATACAGGCTTTAGAAATCTCAATGACAAAACAAGTGGTTTTGGCAAGGGTGATTTGGTCATTATAGCAGCCAGGCCTGCCATGGGAAAGACCGCACTTGTGCTAAATATGGCTCTAAAGGCTATAGAGAGGGGAGAGGGTGTAGCATTCTTCTCGCTTGAGATGCCTGCTGAACAGTTGATGCTCAGGATGTTGTCGGCTAAAACTTCCATCCCTCTTCAGGCTCTACGGGTTGGTGATCTGCGTGATGAGCAATGGACACAACTCTCAGCTGCAGTTGCCGATGTATCGAGAGAAAAACTGTTTGTAGATGATGGCGGATATGCAACGATACATCATGTCAGAAGCAAGCTTCGCAAACTCAAATCCCAACATCCAGAGATATCTATCGCATTTATAGATTATCTGCAGCTTATGAGCGGGGACAGTAAAGAGGGGAGACAGCAGGAGATATCAGAAATCTCAAGAGGATTGAAGCAACTGGCAAGAGAGCTTGAAATGCCGATAGTCGCACTATCCCAACTAAACAGAGGTCTCGAGAGTAGAGACAATAAAAGGCCAATGTTGAGTGATCTTAGGGAGTCTGGTGCTATTGAGCAGGATGCGGATATTATTCTTTTTGTATATCGTGATGATGTTTACAGAGAGGCAATAGAGAAAGCCAGAGAAGCCAAAGCCAGAGAAGAGGGCAAAGAGTATAAGAGGGAGTTTTTTACAAAGTCAGAAGAGGAGACAGAGCTCATAATCGGCAAACAAAGAAATGGTCCTACCGGTACGGTTGATTTGATATTTCAAAAACGTTATACCCGTTTTGTCGATGCTGACAAAAATACAAAAGCCTCTTTTGAAGTAGTATATGAGGAGGGAAATATAGATATGAAAGAGGCAAATATAGAGCTGCCGCCTATATAGAAGTTTGTCGTGATAGATAAGCCAAAACTTTTTGAGAGTCGCAAAGAGTTTATAATTGTCTCTTTTGTGCTCATTGTCGTGATTTCTATTAGAATAGGAATCGAATATTATCACTACAAAACTTTCATTCAAAAGCCATTTTTTTATACCAATGCAAAAGTTTTAAATATATATCCCAAAAGTAAAAATGGCAAAAGTTATGAGATTTTGAAGCTTCACAGCGATAATGGCTTGATCTTTTTTACTACCGCATTTGATGGCAATTATCCAATCGGAACTACTCTAAGGGTGCAACTGTTTCCAAACAAGCGGATCACTTTTTATGAGTATTTGGGATACTTTTATATAAAAAGCCGTATCAAAAGCATACATAGATCCAAAAAATCATTAAAAACCGCATTAATGAGATATATAGATGCTCAACATAGCGATAAAAATATCTCTTCATTGTACCAGGCTATATTTTTGGCTACACCCATAAACAAAGAGTTTAGACAAAAGATATCAGGTTTGGGAGTGAGTCACCTTGTGGCTCTGAGTGGGTTTCATTTGGGAATCTTATGGAGTTTTTTGTATATGATATTTCTAATGCTTTATCGTCCATTTCAACAAAAATATTTTCCATATAGATACTCTTTGATTGATGTTGGCACTCTTGTAATGATACTACTCGGAGCTTATCTATATTTTACCGGTATGCCACCGTCACTACTTAGGTCATATGTGATGTTGCTTGTAGGATGGAGTGTTTTGCTTATGGGCATAGAGCTTGTCAGCTTTTCGTTTTTGGCAATAGTGGCTTTATTGATATTGGCTCTTTATCCACCTTTGATGCTTTCGATTTCATTTTGGCTCTCTGTATCCGGGGTTTTCTATATATTTATGATACTGGAGTATTTCAAGCACTCCAACAAATGGCTAATATCATTGTTATTGATTCCTGTGGGCATCTTTGTATTAATGACTCCTATAACCCATATGATATTTGAGACCACTACGAGGTATCAGCTGCTCTCACCACTTTTGTCGATACTGTTTATCCCGTTTTATCCACTCTCGGCGATATTGCATCTATTTGGTATGGGTGGTATAGCTGACAAAGCACTAGATTGGATTTTTTCTTTGCCAAATTATGAGAGTAGTCATATCCTGCCTATATGGTTAGGTGCTTTATATATAGTCACCTCAATTGCTGCGATTAGATACAAATTGGCATTTATTACTATGGCACTGTTTGCGTTTGGTTATGCAGGCTATATATTTTCTATATCGTCATCTTGATCAAGCAGTTCACAAAACTTTAAACCGTGCAAAAATATTGCCCATGAGATATATATCCATAGAAAAAAGAATAGCAATATACCAATGCCACCATATATACTAGTATATGTTTTGTTGTGAACTACATAAAACACAAAGCCACTCTTGCTTAGATACCAGATCAAAGAAGCTATAAATGAGCTTACAGCAGCAGCACGAGCAGATACTTTGGTATTGGGTGTAAACTGATAAGCGATATAAAATAGAGCCCAGACTATCAAATATGGTAAAAAATAGAATAGATGTATAGTGCTTGTAAGACTGTTTTTGTCAAGGTAACCCTGTATAAAAGTTGACAGATAAAATGAGCTACCAAACATAAAAGGAACCAAAATTATCAAGACAAAATAGATCCTAAGACCTTTCAAAACTCCTCTTCCCGGGGTATTGAATATATCATTGACGATATAGTCGTAGTTTTTGAAAAACATAAAAACGGCAAATATCACATAGCCGATACCAAGGTAGCCTAGTTGACTGGAGTTGTTGACAAAGGTGTTGACATAATTCATTACAACTTTTGAATTACTTGGCATTAAATTTGTAAAGACTAGTTGTTGAATTTTGTCAAATACTGAGTCAAAAATAGGCAGTGTCGTAAAAACCCACAGCATAACTACCATCAAAGGGATGATAGAGAAGAGTGTACTCCAGCTGAGACTGGAGGCATAATGTCCTATCTTATCATCAAAAAGATCCTTAAAGAAATCTCTGATAAAAATATAATAATCATGTATGAGCTTAGGCATTAAAGTCCCATTTTTCCAGGATTTAGTATATTGTTTGGATCAAATGCTTGCTTTATATCTCTAAATAATCTCAACTCCTCATCAGAAAATGCTATATGCATAAAAGGAGCTTTTGATGTGCCGATACCATGCTCACCGCTGAGTGTACCACCCATCTTGACAACCAACTCAAAAATCTCCTCGATAGCTTTATGTCCATTGGCAAGCTGGGTCTCGTCACTTCCATCAAGCATTACATTGACATGAATATTGCCATCGCCGGCATGTCCAAAACATGGGACTTTAAGCCTATATTTATCTCCTACTGCATATATCTGCCTGAGAGCTTCAGGCAGCATACTTCGTGGTACAGAGATATCCTCATTGAGCTTTTTGTCTCCATAATATGTGACTGACGGTGACGCACTGCGTCGTGCAAACCAAAGTTTGTCTCGCTCCTTGCCGGGATCTGCTACGATAAAGTCTTGGGCATTGTTTTCTTTGAATGATTTTTTAAGAGTGTCAAGTTGAAATTCGACCTCCTCAATGACATTTCCATCAACATCGCCTATAAGCAGAGCTCCTGCGTCTTCCGGCAATTCTACACCGATTTTCTCTTTGAGTGAGTGCACTACAAGTGAATCTATAAACTCCATAGCTACAGGATTGGCACCCGATGCTAGAGATTTGAACACTGCATTCATGGCATCTTCAACAGTAGGAAAAATTCCCATGTACGCCTTTGTAAACTTTGGTTTTGGTATTAGCTTGAGTGTAATTTCCGTTGTGACAGCCAATGTTCCTTCACTTGCAATAAGTATGCCGGCTATATTGTATCCTGCTACATCTTTGATAGTATGTTTGCCTGCTCTAATGATATCTCCATTGGCACGCACGGCGCGCATCGCCATCACAAAATCCTTGGTAATTCCATATTTGGCTGCTCTCATGCCGCCGGCATTTTCGCTGACATTGCCCCCTATGGTGGAGTATTCTTCGCTTGCCGGATCAGGCGGATAAAACAGCCCCACCTCTTCGACAGCTTTTTGCAGTTGCATATTGATCACACCAGGTTGAACCACTGCAATCATATTTTTTGTATCTATCTCAAGGATTTTATTCATATGCTTTTCCATAGCCAAAATGACTCCGCCTTCAACGGGAAGCGCGCCGCCTGTAAATCCAGAGCCTGCACCTCTGGCAGTGACTGCTATTTTGTTTTCGTTGCAATATTTCACTACTTTGCTTACATCGATTTCATCTCGCGGAAACACTACTGCTTCCGGTTCAAATCTTGTTTTTGTGGCATCATAGGAGTATGCTCGAAGATGAGCTTTATCACTATAGATATTGTCGCTGCCTACAATTTTGCTTAGATTGTCTAAATGTTTTGCATCCATTGTTTTGTGCATCCTTTGATTGATTGTCATTACCATAGCTTGATTATACTTTTAAAAACTTAATCATTTGGATATAATACTTCTGAAATTTTGGAGAGTGGCAAGTTGAGATATTTTTTAATTATTTTTTTATTGTTGGAAATCGGATATTCTAGCGTGATTATTCAGAAGAGTTGGAGGAAGGCAGAGAGCTTCTCTAAATATTTGCAGAAAAATCATATCCCACAGTCCCTGTTAATGCATATTTCGCAAAAAGAGCTAAAAAGCATATCCAAGATACGAAGTGGAATAAAATTTTATGAACTTAGAAAAAATGGTAAGCTTTTGCAGGCTCTTATTCCTATCAATAAAAAGATGCGAATAAGACTCTATAAGGATTCCAACAAAAAGAAATTTTATTTTGAAATAGTTCCGGCATCGATATCAAATATAAATAATTTTAAATTAAAATCAAATCTCAAGACTAAAGGAAAAGCAAAATTATCAAAGAGTAGAAAAAGAGATAATGTCAAACTTTTTAGAAGACCTATAGATAAGATGCATATCACCTCTACATTTAGTCTCAGAAGATGGCATCCCATACTTCATAAATATCTACCACATTATGGTATAGATATAGGTGCAAAAACAGGAACTCCCATACATGCCACATACGATGGTAAAGTTATATATGCGGGTTGGATGAGAGGCTACGGCAGGGTTGTCAAGATAAAGCATCCTCATGGATATATCTCTTTGTATGCTCATCAGAGCAGAATCGCTGTCAGGGTAGGTCGGCATGTTAGCAGGGGGCAAATAATAGGGTATGTGGGCAGAAGCGGCAGAGCTACCGGACCGCATCTACATTTTGGTCTTTATAAAAATTCAAAAGCAGTAAACCCTCAGAGATATATAGAAAAAAGATCAATAAATCGATAATGGAAGCAGATATGAAAAATCAGATAAAAAACTTCAAACTAAATCCACTCAAAGAGCCAAAGTTTATAAAAGCCTCATTTGCCACATATGAGCAAAATGGCATAGCTAAAGATTGGGAGGTGGTTGAGGCAAATGACAGTGTGGCAATCTTGATATATCATAAAGAGCATGATAGCTTTGTACTTGTGAGACAGTTTCGTCCGGCAGTCTATCTAAATAACGGTAACGGCATGACTGTAGAGTTGTGTGCAGGTTTGGTTGACAAAAAGTTGACACTTGTTCAAATTGCAAAAGAGGAGATACTTGAAGAGTGTGGATATGATGTCGATGTGAAGAGCATCGAAAAAATTGTCTCATTTCATACATCGGTTGGGTTTGCCGGAAGTAAGCAGACTCTATATTATGCTGAGGTTGATGAAAGCATGAGAGTCTCAGAGGGCGGTGGCATAGATGATGAGTTGATCGAGGTGGTTGAATTGCCCATAAGACAAGCTGTAGAGTTTATATACGATGAGAAGGTCGCCAAAACTCCCGGATTGATGTTTGCCTTTTTATGGTGGATGAGACGATTTAGATCATAGGTCCGTTCATCTCCTCTTCAAATCTCTTTTCAAGTTGTCCAAGTTTCATCCCTATAAAATCTATATCTACTCTTTTTGCATTTGGTGATGGTAGCCATACAGCCTTGAAATCATCATATTTTGAGCTGTTTACCGAAGATATGATATAGTCAGCATACTCATCGACACTATTGACACTTAGGGTTTCATCAGTCTCATCGTTATGAAGTTTGATGATAAAACCATCTCCTTCATTGGAGACTATTTCAGCCGTAATGGTAAGTATTTTATATTCTCTATCCGACATTGTTGAACCTTTTTTGTATGAATTATATCACAACAAAAGCCCAACTATAATGATATCGATTTGGTCATAGGAGAAAAAATGTTGAGCTTGATACTAATAAAAGGAGATTTTAAAGGTGGCGCGGCGGACGAGGCTC
>CAZVPN010000050.1:0-9646 GCA_964628135.1 uncultured Campylobacterales bacterium | reverse complement strand
ACAATAAATCTGTTTATATTACAAATTTACTATCTCCTTGTCATGTAGCTCCTGATAAAATTTCTTTCCAAGAAAACTACATATTTTCATTGTATCTTTTTTTGCTATCGCTAAAGATGTACTGGCTCCAGGGCTTGGCGTCATGTTAAAAATAGCACCATTCTTGACAAGTTTTGCTTCTCCCATCATTAATTTATGATTTTTCTTATCGACTATTTGGGGGCGCATACCTCCATATCCATCCGCAAAAACAAGATCTTGGCTACTCATGGTTGGTATTATTTTTTGTGCATCTTTTACAAAAATATTTTTGCCTACTATCGGCATTTCATCCAAAATATTCGTGATAATATACTTTCTGATAACCCTATCCCTAAGAAGATCATAATAAACTTCAAGAGTGTCTCTTCCTATGTCCATGGCTTCCAGTAAATCCCTAATGTGTGCCTGCTTGTATCTTTCAAGTTTTGGCAGTGCAAAAGCGGTAGGACCAAAGCGAGTATTCCAGCCTGCCGTAATATCCGGATCTGCATGAACTGCAGCAAAAGGCAACTTTGGGTTTTGCATAGTATAAACCTTACTATCAAGAAGTTTATTTTTTGTAAAGAAAAAACTACCACCTATAGGCAACACCGCCAAATCAAGCCCATATCCCATATGCTGTGCAAAGAGAAGAGAATATGCACCGGCATTTGCTACGACACTTTTAGCATGGAATGTACTGTTTTTTGTAACCAACTCGAAGCCTTCTTTGTGCTCTTTTATACTAGCGACCTCTTCATTATAATGCATCTGTATATTTTTATCTTCGTCTATAGCCGTCTGCACAAAACTTTCGCTAAGTTTTTTGAAATCCACTGTAGTTATTTCGTTTTTAACTCCAAGCGCCATTATCTTTTCTATTCTGCCTTCCGTAATTTTTGGTTCTTTTTCGGAAAGCTCATCTTTGCCCATTTTTACAAAGTATGGGTAGAGGCCGGAAAATTCATGGTATCTCTCTTTCAATCTGGCAATCTCATCATCCCCAACAGCCAGTATCATCTTGTCTTTTCTGAACCCAACGGTGCCCTCAAGACCAAAATGTTCAATATAGTTGGCTATCATTGCTGCATTATATTTAACAGATTTGGCTTTTTCCAGAGTGTAGTTTGTTTCTATATCTCCTATGTGCAAAGTTTGTGAATTTGATTTTGGGCTAGAGTTCAATTGAGCCGGTTCATCATATTTCTCAAATAGGACAATATCATTAATATCGGTATATTTTGCTAATGTAAATAACAAAGCACTGCCGACAACACCTGAACCCACTATGGCAACATCAAAAACTTTATTGACAATCATTTTCTATATCCTGATATCTTTTTTGCTAGTTTAAGAAAAAGTATATAATATTTTTTATAATATAAAAGCAATTTTTATGAAACTTTTATAAAAAATAAGCTGGGTTAGATACAATTTTAGAAATAAACATGGCATAAAATATAGATTTTTTTGTGGTAATATTTCATCAAGTTTTCTAAAAGAGTATTAATGATTTTAATAGAGGATAAAAATATAGTTATTGGTGAGATAAAATATCAGCCAAATATCTTTAATGATTACAAAAAGCATTTTCACAATCATCTATATCTTGGCACAATTAATGGTGGCAAAATCAAAGTAGATTTTGCAAATGCGACTAAAATTGTCAACGCAAAAGAGATTGTGATCTTTAATCCATACCAGATGCATAAAACTACAAATATTGATGCAAAAGATTACTATACAATGTGCATAAAATTACAATGGCTAAGTACAAATATTAGTAAAGATTTTTATATTGATAGCAATATTATTCATAATAACAAACTATACAATCTTATAACACAAACGAGTAGCATTAATGCGAATTTAGAGAGTCTAAAATATGAGCTAAAAAGACTTTCAAGGCAAAATAAAAATACAAAACAAGAACTTGGAGGTGTTGCTAAATTAACACGAGAATATATTTTGCAAAATATTAGGCATGAGATGAATTTATCGTTGATTGCAAAAGACTTGGGTTATGACCAATCTTATATAATTAGAGAGTTTAAAAAGGCATACTCAATTACACCAAAACAATTTATTACGATTTTAAGAGCTAATTTGGCAAAAGATGATATCAAAGAGTCTAATATCTCTTCACTAGCGATTGAGTATGGATTTTTTGACCAAAGCCACTTTAATAAAAACTTTAAAAAGATTTTTGCTTATCCTCCCAAAAAGTTTAAATAGTCAATTTTTTACAAGATTTTAACTGCTCTCTTTGATATACTTGCTCCAAAAAGAGGCAATATGAAAAATTCTTTTGCTAATGCACTTAAATCTTCTTGGTTAATTATAAAGCTTGTTATTCCCATATACATTTTGGCTGATTTGCTTTTGTATTATGGTTTGCTTAGCAAAATATCCTTTATATTTGAGCCGATAACCAAGCTTTTGCATTTGCCACCTGAGGCGGCTCTCTCAATTGTTAGTGGTATGTTTTTAAATCTCTATGCTGCTATCTCTTTTGCTGCACCTTTGGGTTTGAGTCCGAGTGAATGGACAATTTTGGCGATATTTTTGGGTGTTTGCCACTCTTTGTTGATAGAGAATGCCATTATGGCAAAGGTTGGGTTACCAAACTATATCTCCTACATTTTGAGGGTTGGCGGAGGGCTAATAGTCGCATATAGTGCTACATTTTTTGTAAATGGCAACAGTGCCAAAAGTGTAGCCAAAGAGCTTAGCAAAAGAGATTTTAGCTCTATCTATGATTTGCTTATGCACTCTTTTTATAATGCGTCCATATTGGCACTAAAGATAATTGCGATCATTACAGTGCTAATTTTTGTGATGGATTTTATAAAGTCCAAACTAAAGCACAAAAATGTATCGACTCCATTTGCCCTTGGAACCGGTATTTTGCTTGGTATTACTTATGGAGCAGGCATTTTGATAAATGAATCCAAAAGTATGAGCAAAAAGGATATAATTTTTGTGGCAGTATTTTTGAGTATCTTGCACTCTGTCATAGAGGATCCATTGCTGTTTGTGATTTATGGTGCTTCGTTTACCCAAATTGTAACTTTTAGACTAATTTGGGCTATAATCTTTGCCGTATTGGCTGTAATATTTTATGAAAGGTTTAAATGAATAGTGTAATTTTCAATCAAGAGAGTGTAATTCCATCAAAAGTAGTATGCATAGGACGCAACTATGTAGAGCATATTGAAGAACTTGGCAATGAGATGCCGTCGAATATGGTGATCTTCAATAAGCCAAACAGTGCCATAAGCAGCGAACTAAAATATTTTGATGAGAGTTGCAGGTTTGAAGGAGAGCTTTGCCTTTTGATTAGAGATAAGCAAATTGCCGGTATCGGTTTGGGTCTTGACTTGACTCATGCTGATATACAAAATGATCTCAAAAGCAGAAAGCTACCTTGGGAGCGCGCCAAAGCTTTTGATGGCTCAGCGGTTTTGAGCGACTTTATTCCTCTTGAGACAGATATAAAAAGTATCAATTTTAAGTTATATATCAATAGTACATTGACCCAAAAAGCAGACTACAATCTTATGATCTACAAGCCCGAAGAGATGATAGAAGAGATCGGCTCCTTTATGACTCTTGAGGATAATGATATCATAATGACCGGCACCCCAAAGGGTGTAGGCACATATAAAAAAGGAGATCATTTTATGATGAGACTGCTATCAAATAGCGATCTCCTTTTGGAACATAAATGGGTAGCAAAATAAGCTACAAATAGTTCTAATTTATAATCTTTTTAGTGTTATACTTTGTTATCTTCTTCCAAAGGTAACACTATGTTTTCTTACTTCAAACTTCAAGAACACAAAACTACTGTAAAAACAGAGTTTATGGCTGGCTTGACCACTTTTTTGACGATGATGTATATCGTTCCGGTCAATGGATTTATCCTGCATGATGCAGGGCTTCCTATGGGTGCCGTGGTAACTGCCACTGCATTGGTGACAATTCTTGCTACGCTCTTTAGCGGCATTTGGGGGAACACACCGATTGCTATGAGTGTAGGTATGGGGCTCAACGCATACTTTGCATATGGTTTGGTGCTGGGGATGAAAATACCTTGGCAGACTGCACTTGGTATTGTGTTTATATCAGGAATCATATTTGTCATCCTCTCTTTTACCAAATTTAGAGTCTGGATTATGACCTCTATTCCTATGGACCTCAGGCGTGCCATAAGTGCCGGTATCGGAGCTTTTATAGCCTTTATCGGACTCAAGGAGATGCATATGATAGTCCCCGATAAAGCCACTTATGTCGCTTTGGGTAAATTTTCTGACCCGCATGTAATGCTTGGAGCGTTTGGCTTGATGATGGTTCTTGTACTCTACTCTTATAGAATAAGAGGCTCATTTATACTTGCTGTGGCTATAACCTCAATCGTAGGATGGGCAGCAGGTATAGCGGATCTACCCAAAGGAGTTTTGAGTATGCCTGAATCCATAGCTCCCATTGCCTTACATCTAGATATACCATCGGCACTGACGCTCTCTCTTCTTCCTGTTATCGTCACATTTCTCATTACCGATATGTTTGACACACTTGGAACCTTGACAGCTGTCGGTGCAAGAGCCAACCTCTTTCAAGATGGCACCTCAAAAGACAAAGCACTCGAAAAGACTCTTGAAGCTGATGCCCTTGCTACGGTGACCGGATCACTGCTTGGGGTATCTACAACCACATCTTTTATAGAATCTGCAAGCGGAGTAGAAGCAGGAGGTCGCACGGGTCTAACTGCGGTATTTACTGCACTATTCTTTGTCACTACGCTATTTATGTTGCCTCTGTTTAAGGCCATACCAGAACCTGCAATTTTACCTGTATTGGTTGCAGTAGGCGTGCTGATGTTTACCGAACTTGGCAGAATCGACTTTGATAGAATGGATACGGCTACGGCAGCCGGAGCCTTTCTCGCGATAATCATAATGCCTCTGACATTCTCTATCACAAATGGACTGGCGGCTGCATTTGTTACATATACCGTAATCAAACTTGCCAAGGGAGAATTTAAAGATCTTAATCTCGGCATCTTGCTAATCGCACTTATATCGCTCATTGTATTTATAGTTCACGGTTAAAGGATATATTTTGGAAAAATACTATTATGGCTATGAAGAGTTTGCCGGTGATGCAGCTGCGTTGGTTCACAAGATCAAAGATTTTGATCCTGATACTTTGTTGGCGGTAGCACGAGGCGGATTAACACTTGGACATTTCATGGCACAAGCTATGGATACTCGCCGCCTATTTGCGCTCAACTCTATTCATTATGACAAAACAAACAAGCTTGATACGCTGGAGGTCTTCAATATTCCGGATCTCAGTAGTGCAAAAAAGGTACTTATTGTTGATGATATCATTGATAGCGGCGAAACTCTCAGGGAGGTTTTGAGGATGTTGGGCGAACAATATCCGCACTGCCAATTTAAACTTGCTACTATTTTTTACAAGCCGACTGCCGTCATTGAGGCGGACTATACGCTCAAAAAAGCTCATGAATGGATAGATTTTTTCTGGGAAGTTGATATCATCGAAAATAGATACGGCGTATAATATTGTTACAAATAGTTGCATAATAGTAACTAAATTAACAAACTTAAGTAATGCTTAAAGTTTATTTCTATAGACTGGACAATGTACACACAAAACCATATAAGGAGAAATGAATGAAAAGATTACTTAAGCTCTCAGCTGCGGCTGCACTGGTTGCTACGCTTGCCAATGCCGGTACACTTGATGATGTCAAAAAAGCCGGAGTACTAAAATGTGGAGTCAATACTGGATTGCCAGGTTTCAGTGAAGCTGACTCAAAAGGTAACTGGAGAGGTCTGGATGTAGACTATTGTCGTGCATTGGCTGCCGTAGTCCTAGGGGATAGCAGCAAAGTCAAATACACACCGCTGAATGCAAAAGAGAGATTTACAGCACTTCAGAGTGGCGAAATTGATGTGCTCTCAAGAAATACAACAAACACAGAAACCAGAGATTCTGCTCTTGGTATCAACTTTGCCGGTGTAATGTATTATGACGGTCAAGGATTTATGGTACCTAAAAAGCTTGGAATCAAAGATGCTAAAGAGCTGGACGGCGCTACAGTATGTATCCAAGCCGGAACAACAACAGAGCTCAACCTTGCTGACTACTTCCGCTCTAACAATATGAAGTTTAAGGCCATTACATTTGATACAAATGACCAGGTAAATAAAGCTTTTGAGGCAGGAAGATGCGATATTGTCACAACAGATGCTTCCGGGCTATATGCTGAAAGAACCAAGATGAAAAATCCAGAAAATTATGTGATTCTTCCAAATATCATATCCAAAGAGCCTCTTGCACCTGCTGTCAGGCACGGAGATGATCAGTGGTTTGATATTGCAAAATGGACAAGAAATGCCCTATTGACTGCAGAGGAAAAGGGAATCACTTCAGCCAATGTTGATGATGCAAAAGCAAAAAGCACTGATCCTGAGGTCAAAAGACTTCTTGGTGTAGAGGGTGATATGTGTAAAAATGTCGGATTGGACAAAGAGTGTTTCTATAGAGCTATCAAGCAGGTAGGAAACTATGGTGAAGTATTTGAGAGAAACGTTGGAGCCAATACTCCACTTAAAATCCAAAGAGGACTTAATGCACTTTGGACAAAAGGCGGAATCCAGTATTCACCACCATTTAGATAAACCTTTTGGAGCTTTTTGCTCCATTAGAAAACAATAAATAATAAACATATCAAGTTAGACAAAGATGTCTATTGTTTATTGTTTCCAGTCTTATTATTTATCAAAAATGAAAGGAGTAACGTGCCAGCATTTTTAAGAGATGAAAAAATTCGTGGTATATTGTATCAGCTTATTACAATATTGGGATTTGTTCTGTTCCTGTATTATATAGCTCAAAACACCTCTCACAATATTCAACAAAGAGGTATCAAAACAGGTTTTGACTTCCTGCATGCTACGGCCGGTTTCGACATTACGGAGTCTCCTATTGCCTTTACGCCTGAAAGCACACACTGGGATGTTTTTAAAGTTGGACTAATCAATACATTGATCGTTTCATTTTGGGGAATTATTCTTTCATCCCTTATAGGTCTCGTCATAGGAATATGGAGGCTGTCTCCAAACTGGCTTATTAATCGCCTTGCAGCGGGTTATATAGAGACCTTTAGAAACATTCCTGTGTTGCTACAAATACTGTTTTGGTACAATGTAGTTTTGGCAACTTTACCATCAACAAGAGACAGCATAAATCTTTTTGATACTTTTTTTATAAACAACCGGGGGTTCTTCTCTCCAAAATTTATCTGGCAAAGCGGATCATGGATGATAGCGGCTGCAGCTATTATAGCGATTTTGGCGATCGTATGGCTCAAAAAATGGGCGCATAAAAGGCAAGAAGCCACAGGAGAGCAATTTCCGGTCCTGCTGACTTCAATAGCCATTCTTGTTTTGCTGCCGACAATTGCATACTTTGTCGCCGGAAGACCTGTAAAAACCATATATCCAGAACTGCATGGATTCAATTTTCGAGGAGGAAGCACCTATACACCTGAGTTTTTAGCACTTTTATTTGCTTTGAGTATATATACGGCAACATTTATTGCAGAGGCCATAAGGAGTGGAATCGAGGCTGTTCCAAAAGGACAAAAAGAGGCCGCCGTAAGTCTTGGTCTCTCTCCGACACAGAGGCTTAGATTGGTGATACTGCCTCAGGCTGTGCGTATAGCTATACCAAGTGTCATCAATCAATATCTAAACCTTATCAAAAACTCCTCTCTGGCTGCGGCTATTGGCTATCCGGAACTTGTCACCATATTCGCCGGTACAAGCCTAAACCAAACCGGACAGGCGCTGGAGATCCTTCTTATTACCATGATCACATATCTGATCATAAGTCTTTTGGTTTCTCTGGTACTCAATTGGTTCAATTCAAAAATGAAAATAAAGGAGCGCTAATATGGCAGTATATCCCATAATCCCCGGCAAAGAGCCACCGTTGCTGGATCGTGGCGCAATAGCTTGGGTCAGAAGAAACCTTCTATCAAGCCCTTACAATATTCTATTCACAATACTTGGCATCGCAATACTTTATATGATCATCCCACCATTTATCAAGTGGGCATTTTTAGATGCAAATTTTGCCGGTCACACCAAGGCTGACTGCACTGGTAATGGTGCCTGCTGGGTTTTTGTAAAAGAGAAGCTCAATATGTTCTTTTTTGGATTTTATCCGCATGATCAGCTTTTTAGACCCAAGCTCGTGATAGGTGTTATTGTTGCTTTGATAGCTTTTGCCAAACTAGTTCCAAATCTAAACAAACTAAAATTGGCTTTGTTTGTCATATATCCATTTTTTGCCTATTTTGTTCTGCATGGAGGACATTTTGGACTCAGTATTGTAGAAACTACCAAATGGGGCGGATTGCTATTGACACTTGTGATTGCTTCAGTAGGTATCACACTCTCTTTTCCGATAGGGATACTGCTGGCACTTGGTAGGCAATCCAAATTGCCAATAATTAAAAGTCTTAGCGTTTTCTATATTGAGCTTGTCAGAGGAGTCCCTCTTATTACCGTACTCTTTATGGCCTCTGTAGTATTACCGCTTTTTTTCCCAGAAGGCGTAAACTTCAACAAGCTTGCCAGAGCACTGATAGGTATTACATTTTTTGAAGCTGCATATGTAGCCGAAAATATCAGAAGTGGTTTTCAGGCTATCAAAAAAGGACAATATGAAGCCGCAGATGCCTTGGGTCTTAGCTATTGGCAAAAGATGGGGCTTGTCATCCTTCCACAAGCCATCAAGGTAACTATCCCCAATCTGGTCGGAACCTTTATTAGTCTATTCAAAGATACTTCTCTTGTGATGATTATAGGACTATTCGATCTTCTTGCTATGGTAACAGTAACCGCTAATGATAGAGACTGGCTTGGCATGGACACGGAGGGGTATGTCTTTGTAGCATTTGTCTTCTGGATATTTACATTCAGTATGTCGATGTATTCAAAAAGATTAGAAAAAAAACTTGATACTAGCAACAACTAAAGGATAAACATGAGCAACAAATCATTGGGCGAAAATATAATAACTCTTGAAAATGTCAATAAGTGGTATGGGGATTTTCATGTCCTAAAGGATATCAATCTAAATGTCAAACAAGGTGAGATTGTAGTAGTAGCCGGACCATCAGGATCGGGCAAATCTACCATGATAAGATGTATCAATAGACTTGAAGAGTATCAAGAGGGCTCCATCAAAGTCAAAGATATAGAGGTAAATGCTGATGTCAAAAATCTCAAAGAGGTGCGAAGCAATGTTGCAATGGTTTTTCAGCACTTTAACCTTTTCCCACATTTGACAATATTGGATAATCTGACACTTGCTCCCGTATGGGTATATAAAAAGCCTAAAAAGGAGGCGATCGATACCGCTATGCATTTTCTTGAAAAGGTTAATATAGCAGATCAGGCAAATAAGTATCCAAATCAACTCTCGGGTGGGCAGCAGCAGCGTGTAGCAATAGCCAGAGCATTGTGTAAGAGTCCCGATATTATGCTATTTGATGAGCCTACCTCAGCACTTGACCCAGAGA
>CAZVPN010000049.1:0-9745 GCA_964628135.1 uncultured Campylobacterales bacterium | reverse complement strand
AGACTCAAAAACAAATTTTTGGAGATCCAGACAGACAGTGATTTTGAAAATATGGATACTCAGACGGATGAGCTGTTTGAGGCTGAATCCGATCTGCTTGAGTTTATACAAAATTCACAAGATCTTCTCTCAAGTGAAGAGTCTGCTCCAATCATCAAACTGGTAAACTCTCTCTTTTTTCAAGCTATCAAAAAAGGTGCCAGTGATATCCATATCGAATCCAAAGAGAAAAAGGGAGAGGTAAGGTTTAGAATAGACGGTGCGCTCAAGAGGCATCTGGATCTGGATAAAAATGTGACAAATCTTGTCATAAACAGGATAAAGGTTATCTCCAATCTGGACATCTCCGAGAAAAGGATTCCTCAGGACGGAAGGACCAAGGTAGTGATATCGGGCAGATCGCTTGATGTGCGTGTATCTCTGCTTCCGACATACCACGGTGAGAGGGCTGTGATGAGGATATTGATGCAGAGTGAAAATATCCCCAGTTTGCCGGATCTTGGATTTAGAGAAAATCTTACAAAATCATTCTATAAGCTGCTAAACCATTCGCACGGAATGATACTTGTAACAGGTCCGACAGGCTCTGGTAAATCTACAACACTGCATTCATTTATGCAGCATATAGCATCTCCGGATAAAAACATTATTACTGTAGAAGATCCGGTAGAGTACAACGCGCACAACATCAGTCAGATACAGGTTAATGAAAAAGTAGGATTGACATTTGCTTCCGGCTTGAGATCTATACTCAGGCAGGACCCGGATGTAGTTATGGTCGGTGAGATCAGAGATCATGAAACAGCGCAGATAGCGATACAGGCTGCATTGACAGGTCACTTGATGCTCTCAACACTGCATACAAATGACTCAACATCATCTATAACCAGATTGATGGATATGGGCATAGAGGGGTATCTTCTCTCATCCACTATCATAGGTGTTTTGGCACAGAGGCTGGCAAGGAAACTCTGCAATGAGTGTAAAGTACCGACAGTACTGGATCCAAATGTTGTCAGTGAATATGGTTTGGACGGCAGCTATACATTTTATGCTCCGACAGGATGCAAGGCTTGTGATTATACCGGCTACAAGGGCAGACAGGCGGTCGGTGAACTATTTATAATAGATGACAAAGTCAGAGATATGATCGTAAAAGGGGTCAATGACAATGAGATAAGAGATTTTATGAAATCTCAGGGTATGGAAACCATATCAGACCAACTTGCAAAAATGGTAAAAGAGGGCATTACAAGTTATGAAGAGGCAGTAAGAGTCGGATTGACGGATAGATAAAATGACAAAAAGAGCTGCCTTTACTCTGATAGAGCTATTGATATCAATGGCGCTAATGTCTCTTGTGCTGCTTGGACTTTATGGGGCTTTGAAGATGCAAAAAAGCTCAAACAAACACCTTTACGGATACCTGATAAAAGCTTTGGACACAGACAAAGCTATCGCTGTTCTCTATAAGGATATCCTATATAGCGATGGCAATCTTACTATCAAAAACGGCGAGAGAGATATACTCTGCCTCAACAATACTACAAATTCGCTGTATGGATTGAGCAGAAGCAAGGTTTGCTGGCTTGTTGCAAAGGAGGGCAATAGACTTCTCAGAGTCGAAGGGAATGATTACTCTCTCCCCCTAAAATATGATGACAGAGTAGCCGTAGATACGGCAGCCAACAATGTAGTACTGTTTGATGTTGTTAGAAAAAAGGGAGATATTTTGGTAGCAATGCAGGAGGCAAATCATAAGCCGTTTGTATTTTTGCTTCAGGGGATAGAGCCACCACCCAAGCCTCCAAAGAAAAAGAAGCCAAAAAATTCACAAACCAATGATCACAACAACACAAGCAACCCGCCACACCGGCGTGGAAGAAGGGGTCACAATCTCGGCAGACGAGGAAGAGGCGACCTGCCACCAGAACGAAGGAGAAATCATGAATAGTGTGTATGAGAAAGCCGGACTTTTCTATCTCGGCAAAGATGTTGAAAAAAACAGCTTTGAACCGACAGATATATTGACACTGTTGAAAAATAAAAACTTTACTACCCATGCTGCGATTATAGGTATGACCGGAAGCGGCAAAACAGGACTTGGGATCGGCATCATAGAAGAAGCTGCCATTGACAATATCCCCTCGATTGTCATAGATCCAAAAGGTGATATGGGTGATCTGTGTCTGACAGATTCAGAGTTTAGGGCGGAGAGTTTTGAGCCGTGGATCAAAGATGAGGCTATATCAAAAGGCGAAGATCCCCTGGAGTATGCGGAAAAGATTGCTACAATGTGGAAGGAGGGCATAGAGAGCTGGGATCAGGATAGTCAAAGAGTAGCACGTTTTCAAAATGTTCAAAAAACCATATATACTCCCGGCAGCAGCGCAGGAGTGCAGATAGATCTGACGAGCACTCTTGCTCTGCCCGAGCGCGCCATACTGGATGATAGCGATGATTTTACATCCTATCTCAAAAGCTCTGCGATGGGACTCCTGTCTCTAATAGGCATAAACGCTGATCCACTTGATTCAAAAGAGTATATACTGTTATCTCAGATACTGTCCAGAGCATGGATGCAGGGTAAAAGCTTGAGCATAGAGGAGCTGGTAGGATATATCATCAATCCTCCATTCAAAAAAATAGGGGTTTTGGCTTTGGATAGCTTTTATCCCGGCAGTGAGCGCTTTAAGTTTGCTGCCAAATTTAATGCTTTTATCGCCTCCCCAAATTTTGCAAACTGGCTCAGCGGAGAGTCTCTGGATATCCAAAAGCTTCTATATGATGAAAATGGCAAAGCAAAGATATCAATATTTTCGATAGCCCACCTCAATGATGATGAGAGAATGTTCTTTGTGACACTGCTGTTAAATAAGTATGTGGCATGGATGAGGTTGCAAAGCGGATCCAATCGCCTACGCACTCTGCTCTATATGGATGAGATATATGGATTTTTCCCTCCGGTCAAAAACCCACCATCAAAAGAGCCTATGATTACTCTGCTCAAGCAGGCAAGAGCCTACGGCATAGGGGTGGTACTCAGCACACAAAACCCGGTTGATCTGGACTATAAAGGTCTTGCCAATATAGGTACATGGTGTATAGGCAGACTCCAAACCACCCAGGATATAGAGAGAGTTATAGATGGACTCGGCGGCAAAGTAGACTCATCATATGACAAAAAAGAGATAGAGACACTGCTTGCCAATCTCAAGAAGAGAGTATTTTTTCTCAAATCCGCACATTTGGAAGATATCAGACTCTTTGGTACGAGATGGGTGATGAGTTATCTCAAGGGACCTCTCAAAAAAGATGAAATATCCCAACTTATGCATGAGCAAAAATTGTCGCTTGAGCCGAAACCGGAAGCTACAGCCAAAAGAGACATCCCAGATCAAGAGTATAGAAGTGTAAATACAGTTGACAGCTCTATAGAGCAAAGGTATGAAATTAGTCCAAACGGTAGTAGTAATTATAGACCATATTTGGCTGCCAAAAGCGAAGTATATTATGAAGACATAAAAAGAGGCATAGAGATTTCAGAAGAGGGCTTTGATTATCTAGATTTGGATGGCATAGATGTTATAGATTGGGAGGAGTCGGAAGTAGATGATCTAGACTTTACTACTCTGCCAAGCAAGCCACCTAGAGAGGCAAAATTTGCTGCCGTACCAGAATCGGTAATTACAGATAAAGGTCTGAAGAGCGCCGCCTCCAAGCTAAAAGATCATCTATATCGAAACTCCAAATTGGAGCTTTACAGATGCAAGCAGTTAAAAATGGAATCAACTCCTGATGATACTCTCGCAGATTTTAAGGTAGCAGTGGAGGGAGAGCTGAGTGAACGCAAAGAGAGTGCAATAGATGATCTCAAAGAGAAGTATGATAAAAAAGAGCAAAGATTACTAGATCAACTCTCTAGAGCCAAAGAGCGCGTAGAGAAGGAAAAGGGTGATCAAATGAGCTCTATTCTCAATGTCGGAGCATCTATCCTGGGTGCACTTTTTGGCAGAGCCAGTGCCACCAGAATCGGCACGGCGATCAGTAGAGGAAGCCGTGCATACAGAGAACACGGAGATGTCAGCAGAGCCGAACAGAAGGTCTTGGAGATCCAGGAGAAACTAGATGAGCTCTCAGATGAACTTGAAGAGAAAATCGATGAGATAAATGACCAATACTCTATAGACAATTATGAGATTGAGAGCTTCTATATCAAACCTAAAAAACGGGATATACAAATCGAAAATATTGCCTTAGTGTGGAGAGTGGCATAATAACAGCTATCTATAAACAAAAGTCGGTATAATTGCCACCCCTATTTCTATATGCAGGGACAAATACAACAAAGGAGCCAAAATGCCAAAGATGAAGAGCATTAAGGGTGCAGTAAAGCGCTTTAAGGTCAAGAAAAGCGGCAAGATAAAAAGAGGCACTGCCTACAGAAGCCACATTTTGACCAAAGTTGACGGCAAGCATCATAGACAAATGAGAGCACCAAAGTATGTTGCCAAGGCAGACGCCAAAAACATAAAAGAGTGCATAGCATAATTTAGAGACAGAGATTCCCCCATTGGGGCAAGTTCAGACAAAGCTCTGACACCGATTCTAACAGAAGATAAGGTAAAGGAAAAACAATGAGAGTAAAAACAGGTACAGTAAGACACAGAAGACACAAAAAACTTCTAAAGCAGGCAAGAGGATTTTATAGCGGCAGAAGGAAGCACTTCAGAAAGGCAAAAGAGCAACTTGAGCGCTCGCTTGTATATGCATATAGAGACAGAAGACAGAAGAAGAGAGATTTTAGAAAGCTTTGGATAATTCGTATCAATGCAGCAGCCAGATTGAACGGTATGAACTATTCAACATTTATGCACGGGCTTAAGCTCGCAAATATAGAGCTTGACAGAAAAATCCTCGCAGATATGGCGATGAACAACCCAGAAGCATTTACCAAAGTGGTAGAGGCTTCAAAGGCAGCTTTGTCTAAATAAGTCCATGTAGCAGGCGCAAGCCTGTCTATATCGGATCACTGTTTGGGTAAGCTTTTTTCGATATCACGCATTGTTCTATCCAGCTCTTTTGCGACCCCCTCCATACTTTTCATCCACTTTTTCATAAAGTTTCTTGACTTGTTCAGATCTATTTCCATTTTATCATCGGTGATTATTACTCCGGTTTCATTGGGGGTTTTGATCTGGTTTTTTCTCAAATCTTTTTCTATTTTTCTAAAACCGTTGTCCAATTGTCTGCCGACAGAATCCAAAAAGTTTTTGGTTTGATTGGTATCTATGATGATTTTTCCATTCCTGATCTCTATACCCAGAGGATTTTTTCTATCTGCAGGAGTTATTGAGATGGTCGATTGTTGGGGCTGCTTCTTATGGGTAGGCTGGATCGAACCTGTATGCGTCGCTGAATTTTTGTTGATCTGAAGTGTGTTGTTGTGATCTGCCGGCTTTTTCTTGTTTTGACAGCCGGATATCATGATCATCGGAATCAGAGCAGACAGATATATATATTTTTTCATTCATATCTCCTTATTGTGCAATTATACATCAAAATCGCATTAACCATTTTTTACCAACCATTAATCAATCATTATCTAAAAATAGATATATTAATACCTAGTATGAAGAGGTGGAAGAAAACTTATCAATAAACGGGAATTCAGTCAAAAAACCGAGTTCCCCTTGACAAATTAATATTAATTAGTATAGAATTGTAAAGAATATTTGTTTATGGAGTATCTTGAAGTTATGAAAAAAACGGCTTTAATCATTTTAATACTTTTGTCAGTTTCCGACAATGTTTATGCAAAAAACAAGACAGTAGACTACAAAGTCAAGAGCGGCGACAATCTGATAACTATAGCAAAAAGATACAATACTACCACAAAAGAGATCATTGAGAACAATAACTTAAAAGAGAATGGCATTATAAGAGTAGGACAAGTACTCAAGATATCTACAGATAAAAAGATTATAAAAAACAGCACTGAGACAACAAAGCAGACTATAGCAGTATCAAAAAAAGGGAAGATAGAGTATAAAGTAGTAAGCGGAGATACACTCTATACTATAGCGCACTCACATCACTGTTCGATCAATGATCTGCTCAAAGAGAACAATATTAGTTATGGAGAAACACTCAAGCTGGGGCAAACCCTGACAGTACCTCTCAATACATACAATCCCAACTCCAAAAAGAAAAAGATAGAAAAAGTTGCAAAAAAAAGCATCAAGGCAGATACTCAGAACAAAGGTGAAGAGAAGTATATCGTCAAGAGGGGTGATACACTGTATATCATTGCCCACGCACACCATACTACGATCAAAGAGGTTCTTGAGGCAAATGACATGAAGCCTGATGATATGATCAGGGTGGGACAAAGCCTCAAAGTTCCCCTCAATACCTATTTCCCCGATAAAGCCAAGAGGAGTTCAGACAATATAGCTTCTGCAGATCCTGCTTCCGGCATGAAAGAGAAGAGTAGTAAATCCTCAAATGGGCTATATGAGGTCAAAAGCGGCGATACTCTTTTTTCCATCGCAAGAAAAAATCATGTTACGCTCAAGGAGTTGATGACTCTCAATGGCATCAAGGCAACAGATGTCATAAAGGTAGGTCAGAAACTTGCCATAACCAAGAAAAAAACATTTATAGAAGAGAACAAATCTGACAACAAGAGAAAAAATAAAGCTGTCAAGATAGCGATATCTACAAAAAAATACAAAGTCAAACGCAGAGATACACTCCGCAAAATTGCAAAAAAATATAATATGAGTATAGCCAAACTTCGCAAACTGAATCACCTTGGCAAAAAGAGCAAGCTAAAAAAAGGAATGGTACTGACGGTCATAGAGACTCCCAAAGTCAAAAAATACAAAGTCAAAAAGGGTGATACGCTGTGGCTGATAGCCAAAAAGAACAACATGACGCTCAAAAAACTGAGAGCTCTGAACCACTTTACAAAAAAAGATAAAATCCATACCGGAATGCTTTTGAGCGTGAGCGGAAATGTAAGTGCTGTGCCGGAAAAGAAGAGAAACATATACAAAGTCAAAAGAGGCGACACTTGGGCAAAAATAGCAAAGCGTACCAATATAAGCATAAAAAAACTGAGAAAACTCAATCATCTTACAAAAAGAACAAGACTCAAAAAAGGAATGGTGTTAGCTCTCAATAAAAGCACCACCAAAAAAACAAAAACAAGAGGGAGATCTACCAGGAGCAGAAGGGCAAGAAGCGCTCTTGCTGCTTTTGGTTCAAGGTCCGGAGCAGGAGGAGACTATGGCATTATTCGAACAGCCAAAAGATACCTTGGCAGACACTATGTCTGGGGTGCCGAAGGTCCTCGCTCATTTGACTGTTCAGGGTTTACGCAGTATGTTTTGCGCAAAAGCAAAGGGGTCAGACTCCCGAGAGTATCACGTAAACAGGCGTACTATGGCAAATATGTGAGCAGAAGAAATCTTAGGGCAGGAGATCTGATATTTTTTGATACTTCTCGCCGCCGAAGAGGGTATGTCAACCATGTAGCAATCTATATAGGTCACAATAAGTTTATTCATGCCAGTTCTGCCCGACACAGAGTAGTCATAACAAGTCTCAACAAACCATTCTACAGCGCAAGGTTCAAGTGGGGCAGAAGGGTTTATTGATCTTTTTCTGCCATCGGCTATTCCGCTTCCAGAACAGCACCTTTGCTTGCATTTGTTACAAGCGCTCTATACTGTTTGAGCCATCTGCTTTTTAGCGGCTTGAGTTTTGGGGTGAAGTTGGCTCTTCTTTTGGCTATCTCTTCATCGCTCAGATTTACTTCCAAAATATACTTATCTACATCCAAATGTATCTCGTCGCCATCTTGTAGCAGAGCTATCATGCCACCTTCGGCAGCTTCTGGGGAGACATGACCAATACTTGCTCCCCTGGTGGCTCCGGAGAATCTACCATCGGTAATGAGCGCAACCTTGTCTCCCAATCCCATACCCATGATCAAGCTTGTAGGGCTCAGCATCTCTTGCATGCCCGGACCGCCTTTTGGACCCTCATATCTGATGACCACGACATCGCCCGCTTTGACCTTGCCTGATGTTATCCCCTCTATGGCTTCATCTTGGGAGTCGAAACATACTGCACTGCCTGTGAATGATCTCTCTCCCGTGATCCCTGCTGTTTTGATGACGGCGCCTTGTTCGGCAAGGTTACCATAAAGTATAGCAAGTCCGCCTACTTCAGAGTATGGATTGTCTACAGTGTGAATGATATCCGTATCCTTGATAGTGGCATCGGCGATCTTTTCATATACGCTCTCTCCTGTGATTGTTAGATTGTCGGCAAGTATATCATCACCCCGTTTTTTCATCTCATGCATCACGGCGCTTACGCCTCCGGCTCTATCGATATCCTCCATATGCACAGTGGTCAAAGATGGTGAAATCTTGGCTATGTGCGATACCCTTTTACTGATCTTGTTGATGTCAGAAAGGTCAAAGTCCACATCTGCCTCATTGGCTATAGCAAGCATATGCAATACCGTATTGGAGCTGCCTCCCATTGCCATATCTACGGCAAATGCATTTCTGACGGCATTTTCATTGATGATATTTCTGAGATTAAATTTCTCTCTTTGGCTATCCTCCATTTTGACTATATCACATATACGTCTTGCCGCTTTACGATAGAGCTCCTCTCTCTCCGGTGTCAAGGCAAGTATGGTTCCGTTGCCGGGCAGGGCTATACCCATAGCCTCCATAAGAGTATTCATGGAGTTTGCTGTAAACATACCCGAACAGCTTCCGCCGCTTGGGCAGGCATTACACTCCAACTGGGTTAGCTGATCCAATGATATCTCTCCTGCCTCATAAGCTCCTACCCCCTCAAATACGGTTGCCAGATCAATAGGGGTGCCATCTTCAAGGTAGCCGGCTGCCATAGGACCGCCTGAGACAAATATCGTAGGGACATTGACTCTGAGCCCGCCCATTATCATGCCGGGAACTATCTTGTCGCAGTTTGGTATGGCTATCATAGCATCGAGCTTGTGCGAATTCATAACAGTCTCTATGGAGTTTGCAATGATCTCTCGACTCGGCAGAGAATATAGCATCCCATCATGCCCCATGGCGATACCGTCATCTACTCCTATAGTGTTGAACTCAAAGGGCACACACCCCTGTGCTCTGATCTCATCTTTGATTACCTCGGCTGCTTTGTTCAGAAAAAAGTGACCAGGGATTATCTCTATAAATGAATTGGCAACACCTATAAAAGGTTTGTCAAAATCTTCATTTGTGACACCTGTTGCTCTTAGTAGACTTCTGTGGGGAGCTCTCTCATAGCCCTGTTTTATTTCGTCACTTCTCATTATATTTCCTTTGGTTCAAATCTTTTTGGGATTATAGCATATAGTTGTTTTTATGAAGTAGTAGTGTTTTTTCTTATCAGCACTTTACATTCAAGCTATTTTTGGCTATAATCTCACTCCAATTTTGGAAGAACCATAATATTGATATGGATGTGTGCGGGCGTAGCTCAGGGGTAGAGCATCACCTTGCCAAGGTGAGGGCCGAGGGTTCGAATCCCTTCGCCCGCTCCATTGACTCTCAATGATCTTCTCACCAAAGCTTTGACTGTTGCTTGGTTTTGTTGAGGTGATAGAGAGCGGACGGTTTCCACGAGCCCGGATGGTGGAATTGGTAGACACAGGGGACTTAAAATCCCCCGGCTATTGCAGCTGTGC
>CAZVPN010000048.1:8729-9797 GCA_964628135.1 uncultured Campylobacterales bacterium | reverse complement strand
TGAATAGTTTTGGGGTGTTGTTTTGAGGTATGATAAAATTAGTTCTTTTCGTGTTATGGATTTGGTTCGTGAGGCTGATAGGTATGATGATGTGATACATTTTGAGATTGGTCAGCCGGATTTGCCGCCTTCACCTGAGATAAAAGAGGCTCTGCATAGAGCAGTAGATGAGGATAGATTTGCATATACTGAGAGTATGGGCTTGCTTGAACTTAGAGAAAAGATATCTACACACTACAAGATAGAATATGGCATCGATGTAGATGCAGATAGAGTATTGATAACACCGGGCACTAGCAATGCTTTTTTGATAGCTTATCTTTTGACGCTTGATGAGGGTGGGACACTTGGGATAAGCGATCCGTCATACCCTTGCTACAAAAATTTTGCCCATATGGTCGATGTAGAGCCTCTATCCATCAAAATTGACAAGAGAAGTGATTATCAACTGAGAGTAGAGCATCTCAAAGGTTGTGATATACAAGCACTCCATATCTCATCCCCATCCAACCCTACCGGCACTGTTTACGATAGAGAAAATCTCAAATCTCTGATAGAGTATTGCCAAAAAAATGATATATCATTTATCTCCGATGAGCTCTATCACGGACTTGTATATGATAGCAAGGCAGCGAGTGCATTGGAGTTTAGCGATGAGGCGATAGTGATAAATGGCTTTTCCAAATACTTTTGTATGCCGGGACTTAGACTTGGATGGATGGTGCTGCCCCAAGATTTGGTTAAGCCGGCAGAGACAATAGCTCAAAATTTATATCTCAGCGCACCTACACTAAGTCAATATGCCGCCTTGGAGGCATTTGATTATGAGCATTTAGCCAGCACAAGAGATGAATTTAGGCGTAGGAGAGATTATCTATATGAGGAGTTGAGCCAATATTTTGAGATAGATGCCAAGCCAGATGGAGCATTTTATCTATGGTGCGATGTTTCAAAATATACTGATAATGCAGTGGAGTTTAGCAACGAACTACTCAAAAATATCCATATAGCAGTAACACCTGGTATGGATTTTGGAAAGAGTGGTAAGCAATATTTGAGATTTTCCTA
>CAZVPN010000048.1:6934-8629 GCA_964628135.1 uncultured Campylobacterales bacterium | reverse complement strand
AAAAATAGTTTCGTGGCAATGCATTGGTTGCATGCTGTGCTTATATCGTTTTTGCTTATAGGTGCTACCATTAAGATGCCTGATCTTCCTGCTATAGGGGGAGATTTGAGTCCTTATAAAATGCATATTGCTTTAGGAGTGCTTGCAACATTGATGGTAATTGTTCGTTTGATTATGTTGCGTTCTCAGCCAAAATTGCAACCTTTGAAAGTAGGTGAACTTAGGCAAAGTATTATTAAATGGAATCATAGATTGATTTATCTATTTTTGTTGATAGTTGGCATTAGTGGTTTTGCTACAGCAAAAGCTGCCAATATAGGAAGCATAGTTTGGTTTGGTAGAGATGCGACTGACTATACAGGACCTGATGGGATTGTAAATATATTTGCATCAATTCATAGCGCGAGTAGCACTATACTTATGATTTTGATTGTGATGCATATCGCAGGAGTAGTTAGCTACAAATTAAAAACAGGTGAACCCATTATAAAAAGAATGTGGTTCTAAGATAAAATTTCCAATCACCGATATGGCTTGGAGGCTACTATCTCACTAAACCAAAGCCCTATTTTGATAAAATAGCCCAAAATATAACAAAGAAAACGATGAAGATAGAGACCAAAATAGCCAAATTTACTACACCATTATATCTTGAGAGTGGGCGGATTCTTGAGCCGTTTGAGTTGGCATATGAGACATATGGCACCATCAATGAAGCCAAAGATAATGTGGTGCTTGTTTGTCACGCACTTACAGGAAGTCATCACGCAGCAGGGCTGTATGAGGGTGATCGCAAGCCCGGATGGTGGGATGGCTTGATAGGATCCGGCAAGGGGATTGATACTGATGAGCATTTTGTGATATGCATCAATGTACCCGGATCTTGTCACGGTAGCACAGGGCCTATGAGTGATGCATATCCGAGTCAAGAGCCATATCGTCTTAAGTTTCCGGTAGTGACCGTTAAAGATATGATTAGAGCACAAAAGCAGCTTTTGAGCTCATTGGGGATTCATCATCTCAAGGCTATCATAGGTGGATCGCTTGGCGGTATGCAGGCATTGCAGTTTGCGGTAGATTATCCCAATTTTGCAGACCGCATCATAGCTATGGCTGCTACTTATGCAACAAGACCATGGACGATAGCTTTCAACAAAGTAGCCATTGAGGCTATTCGCAGAGATCCTAGATTTGATAATGGCAATTACCCAAGGGGAGCATTTGCAGAGGATGGGCTGGATGGTTTGGCAATCGGTCGTATAGCCGGCCATATATCCTATCTCAGCCCACAATCCATGGATGAGAAGTTTGGGCGTAATTATGTCAGTACCGATGGTTTGTTTGAGCTTTTTGGTCGATATGAGGTGGAAAGGTATATGGAGTACAATACCAACAATTTCTCACGTAACTTTGACCCAATGAGTTATCTGTATCTAACTAAAGCCGTCAATACATTTAATCTATCCAGAGGATATGACTCCTTGTATGAGGCGATAGGCAGGATCAAGTCCAAGATGCACCTGATCAGTTTCAAAGGTGATTATCTTTTCTTTCCAAGCGAGATGGAGCATATAGCCAAGATGATGAAGCGAAACAATCAAGAGTATAACTATCATGAGATAGACAGCGATTATGGACATGATGCGTTTCTGGTAGAGATAGATAAATTTGATGGGATTGTCAAGGAAGCACTGG
>CAZVPN010000048.1:5118-6834 GCA_964628135.1 uncultured Campylobacterales bacterium | reverse complement strand
TGAAGAGTGAAGAGTGAAAAGTGAATGATGGAGGATGAATTGAAACAGAAGACATTTGAAGAGAAGCTGGAGCACTCAAAGGAGTTGCTTGAGAAGCTTATGGACCCGGAGATTACTCTTGAGGATAGTATAAAGCTCTATGAAGAGGGACTTAAAACACTCAAGGAGGCTCAAAAGCTGATAGAAGATGCCAAGCTCAAAGTTGAGACTATCTCCAAAGCCCAAAGCGGGGTAGATTCGTGAAAGAGCTAATGGTAGGTGCGCTTCAGCTGCCAACATTGGGGATGAATGCTACACGACTTGAGTATTATCTCAAAAAAGCCTCTGAGAGAGGGGTTGAAGTGATGCTGCTTGGGGAGTATGTGCTCAATCATTTTTTCAGAGAAATGGAGGAGATGAGCCGTAATATGATCAAAGAGCAGAGCAAAAAGCACTTAAAGATGCTAAAATCTTTTTCGCAAGAGTATGGCATAACTTTTATAGCACCGATCATAAGAGTCAAAAAGAAAAAATTTTATAAAACTATAGCTAAAATAACTCCAAAGGATATAAAATACTATCAACAGCAGATACTGATTCCATACAAGCATTGGGATGAGGCAGCTTTTTTTGACAATGAAGTCAAAGCAATAAGAAAGCCTATGATATTCAGACACAGAGGCTTCAAAATAGCCGTAGTCGCAGGATATGAGCTGCATTTTGATCCTTTTTGGGATGAGGTCAGACGCAAAAGGGTAGATCTAGTGCTTTTGCCGACTGCTTCTACTTTTGGTTCGCACAAAAGATGGGAGCAGATCATAAAAAGTAGAGCATTTTTATATGGAGTTTACATCCTCAGAGCCAATAGACTTGGAGAGTTTGCAGACAAAGATGTCAAGTGGAGATTTTATGGTGATACTATGCTAGTCAATCCGGAGGGAGAGATAGAGATGCAGCTTGAGGACAAAGAGTCCATGCTCATAGAGCCCATTTCAAAAAAGGCAGTCAAAGAGCATAGGGATAGTTGGAAGTTTTTGTATGAGATAGATAGACGAGAGAAGCTCTGATGCAAAAAACCGACTATTTTAAACGCCAAATAGAGTTGTGGGGTGAGCAGACACAAGAGAGTCTGCAAAACAAAAAAATAGCCATCATTGGAGCAGGAGGTCTTGGTTCTACACTTGCGATGGCACTTGGCACATCAGGTATTGGCGAGATTCATATCGTTGATTTTGATAGAGTCTCACTGCACAATATCCATAGGCAAATAGCATTTACTTTGGAAGATGAGGGCAAATACAAAGCGAAAACAGTGGCTCAACTTATTCGGAGCAAATCACCGTATGTCAAAACAGTCGCATTAAATATGAGCTTTGAGGATTTTGCCCAACTTGGCAACAGGTACGATCTAATCATAGATGCAACAGATAATTTGCCCACAAGGGCAGATATTGACAGATTTGCCAAAGAGACAGGAGTACCTTGGATATATGGTAGTGTCGAGGAGTTTCACGGGCAAGTATGTTTTTTTGATAGATCAAGTTTTGATGCTATAAGTATCAGCGATCACAAGCCTAAGGGCATAGCTACACCGATAGTGATGCATGTAGGATCGCTGCAGGCAAATTTGGCATTGAGGTATCTTGCAGGATTGAGCGCGAGCAAAGATCTGTTGTACTACCTCTATTTCAACGAGGATGGAGAGCTTGTAACTCAAAAGTTTAGTATGCCGATTGA
>CAZVPN010000048.1:0-5018 GCA_964628135.1 uncultured Campylobacterales bacterium | reverse complement strand
TCTATTTCAACGAGGATGGAGAGCTTGTAACTCAAAAGTTTAGTATGCCGATTGATTAGTAATGAAGAGTGAAGAGTGAAAGGTGAAGAGTTATTGGGGGATTTTGGTCCTGCTGACACCAGCCTTACGCCTTTAGCCTTTAGCTTTATGCTTCAAACGGTGCGGCTTTTATGGGTGGTTTTGGTATAATTTTAAAAAAGTAGGAGTCGATATATGAAAAGGATACTTTTGAGCTCTGTGGTAGTGTTGATGCTTGTGGGATGTACGCAAGAGACACAAAACAGTTTGAGTCGTTCTATCCAAAACTGGACCGGCACAAATGGTGTCTTGGATATATATGCGGGCAATAAACTTGTAAAAAGATTTATCAAAATCGATAAGCTCTCGACCGCTTACGGTACCAATGATGGCAAGCCAAGACCGTATAGATATGGATATGGATATGATGACAAAAATTTCAACCTCAAAAAAGATCCTAATGAACATAAGGAGTATTTTGAGTTTTCAGACTACTCCACAAGCTATGTATTTTATGAAAACAACTAAGGAGGTAAAAATATGAAAGCTATTGCTACAAATGCTGCACCGGCAGCAATAGGACCATACTCTCAAGCTATACAGGTAGGCGGTATGTTGTATACTTCCGGACAAATTGCTCTTACCCCGGATGGGAAAATGGCAGAAAACGAGATACATGCTCAAGCACATCAGGTATTAAAAAATCTATCAGCTGTTTTGGCTGAGGCCGGAGCATCATTTGCTGATGTGGTAAAGACCACGATATTTTTAGCCGATATAGATGATTTTGTAGCGGTCAATACAATATATGCAGAGTATTTTGGTGATCATAAACCTGCCAGAAGTACAGTTGCGGTTAAAACACTTCCGAAGAATGCTTTGGTGGAGATAGAGTGTATATCAGTGATCCCAAATCAAGATTTAGGGTAATGTTTGGCAAATAGTGCTGAAGTTCAAAAATGTTTAATACTACTTTGGGTATAATCCCGAACTTTTTAGAGAGATTATATTAACAAAGGGTTTGCAATGTACGCAATCATCAAAGCAAGTGGTCAACAATTCAAAGTCCAAGAGGGCGATATTGTCAAGTTTGACTACATGGGTCTTGATCCAAAAGAGACAGTCGAGTTCAAAGAGGTACTGGCTATAGATAATGGAGAGCTAAAAGTTGGAACTCCATTTATCGATGGTGCAGTGGTCAAGGGTGAAGTGATCAACGAAGGCAGAGATAAAAAAGTGATCATTTACAAAAAAAGAAGAAGAAAAGACTCTAAACTAAAAAGAGGTTTCAGAAGAGATTTTACAAGAGTCAGAATTACCAAAATAGGATAAGGAGAAGAGATGGCACACAAGAAAGGACAAGGATCAACCCAGAACAACCGTGATTCTGCAGGTCGAAGATTAGGCGTTAAGAAATTTGGCGGTGAGTCTGTAATTCCAGGCAATATCATTATCAGACAAAGAGGAACAAAAGTACACCCGGGCACAGGTGTAGGTATGGGTAAAGATCATACAATTTATGCTTTGATAGAGGGCGTAGTAAAGTTTGAAAACAAAACATCTACTCGTAAAAAAGTTTCAGTAATTCCGGCATAATCTCTTTATAATGCAGACTTTTGTCTGCACCTCTTTTTAATTTTCCAATTTTTTCAGTAAAATAAACAAATTCATTCAAAGGTCATACTGTATGCACAGTTTTGCAATAGAGATTACTACTATTACCGTACTGTCTTTAGTAATATTTTCAAATGCACTATCTGCCAAGCTTAAAATTCCATCTGTATTAGTTCTATTGGCGGGATCATACTCTATATATACACTGTTTCCACATTTTGTTCCCATCGATCTCAAAGAGGAGTTTGATGCCCTTATAATATTTTGTATACCTCTTATATTTATGGCAGATGCATTGCATTTACGTTTTGATGACATCAAAAAATATTGGTTTGAGATATTTTACCTTGCAGTAATATCGGTAGCTATATCTATTGCAGCAGGTGCGAGTTTGTATTATCTGAATATTTTTGCGGGACTTAGCTTGGGCGCATATGTGACGTTATTTGCTATCAATATGGCAACAGACGCAGTAAGTGTGCAATCCGTTCTGTCTCAATTCAAAGGTGTGCCGCATGAGACAAAAGTGATGATAGAGGGTGAATCGTTAGGCAATGATGCTACTGCAGTAATTGCATTTTTCTTTATCGGATTGCCATGGATGCAAAGCGGCCAAATGAGTGTAGCTGCAGCTACACTCTCATCTTTAAAGGTTTTTGCTTTTAGCTCAATATTGGGCTTAGCAATTGCCCTTTTATTCTATTTGATACTCAAACTTTTTAGTGATAAAAGAAGTGAATTTTTTGCGTTTATTGTAGAGGCTTACAGTGCATATTTGCTTGCCGAGCATTTCCATATCAGTGGGATATTGACCCTTATCATTGCCGTTATAGGTACCAAATTTTTTATAGATGCAGATATAGCATCACAAAAAAAGGAGCTCCAAAATGGAAAATTTAGTCGAGCTTATCGAAAAAGCCGAATAAGCAGAATAGCTGCAACAACCAATGAGAGGCTGGAGTATATATATGAAATGGCATCAGAGTTTGGATATATTGCTGCAGCTATGATATTTTTTGTGCTTGCCGAGATGGTCGATCTGAAACATTTGGTGCATTATTGGCGTGAAATAGCTATAATGTTTGCTGTTACTACAATCATAAGAGCGCTCTCTATGGCAAAGTTTGCGCTCTTGGGAGCAAAGTCCAAACATATAGAACCGGTAGGTTTGGAAGGGTGGTTTATACTCACTTTTAGCGGCATGAAGGGTGCACTCTCCATCATACTTGTACACATGTTGCCAGACTCCACACCACACAAAGAGATGTTCGAAGCTGTCACAATAGGCGTAGTGGCTCTTTCTATCTTTGTATATGGTATAGTACTGTGGACCTATTTTATGTTTATTAGACCTATGAGTATAAAAGATGATAACAAAATCAAAGGATAGTAATGTTTGTAGATAGTGTGGAGTTGACAATCTCTTCCGGCAAAGGTGGAGCAGGCTGTGTTTCATTTTGGACAGAAAAATTTGTGGTAAATGGCGGTCCAGATGGAGGAGATGGCGGGAGAGGGGGCTCTATACTCTTCAAGATCGACAACAACACAGACACCCTCTCTGCTCTAAGAGGCAGAAGAGTCATCAAAGCAGAAAACGGTCGCCCCGGTGAAGGCCGCAACCGCACAGGACGCAAAGGCAAAGATACCACGATCGTAGTACCTCCCGGAACCCAAGTGATAGATGCTCAGACGGGAGAGGTTTTGTTGGATCTGCTCCAAGAGGGCGAAGTGATCAAATTTTTAGAGGGTGGCAAAGGTGGACTTGGCAATACCCATTTCAAAAGCTCCACAAACCAACGCCCCACATACGCACAACCAGGACTTCCGGGAGAGAGCAGGGAGGTCAGGCTTGAGCTCAAATCTATCGCTGATGTTGGGCTTGTTGGTTTTCCAAATGTGGGTAAATCTACCCTGATCTCCACATTGTCAAATGCCAGACCAAAAGTAGCAAACTATGAATTTACCACTCTTAGCCCAAAAATTGGGGTAGTCAGTGTAGGTGATTTTGAATCATTTATGATGGCAGATATTCCCGGCATTATTGAGGGGGCAAGTGATGGTAGAGGGCTTGGACTTGAATTTTTGAAACACATAGAACGCACTAAGACTCTGCTTTTACTGATAGATGCTACAAACTATAGAGAGATGAAGTATCAATATGAGATACTCAAAGATGAGTTGCTCAGATACTCAGAGGAGCTATCCAAAAGACCCCATGCGGTAGCAATCACCAAGATAGATGCATTGGATATCAATGAGGCAAATCAGAAAACAGAGAGCTTTTTGCAAGATATAGAACTTAAGTCAAACAGTATTCTAAATAAATTTGGAGATACTAGAGGTTATAGCAGCTATGCCCAGTCCAGAGAGGATTGGGAAGAGTTTGACAAAGCAAAACCGGTATTTGTCCTGCCAATATCATCAGTTGCCCAGATAGATACCGAAGTGCTAAGATATGCACTTTTTGATTTGACCAAAGCAAAAACTAATCAGGAGTAACGATGAAGAGAGTGGTTTTGAAGGTTGGTTCTCATGTTTTGAGTGAGAATGGCTCTATTGCCAAGGAGCGAATGTTTGCTCTGGTAGAGTTGATTGCTGAGCTGAAAAATAATAAATATGAGGTGATACTTGTAAGCTCAGGAGCAGTTGCTGCCGGCTATACCCAACTTCAGCTTGACAAAGAGAACTTAGCCAACAGGCAGGCACTTGCTGCTATAGGCCAACCACTCCTGCTCAAAATGTATCAGGAGAAGTTTGCCCGTTTCGGTATATTGTGCTCCCAGGTTCTACTCAGTGCCGATGTATTTGAGCTCCAAAAGGCGACCGAACACGCCAAGTCAGCTATAGATGCACTGCTATCCAACGGCGTAGTGCCAATTATTAATGAAAATGATACAGTCAGCATCGAAGAGTTAGTGTTTGGAGATAATGATAGACTATCTGCTCATGTGGCTTACTATTTTGATGCCGATATGTTGGCACTACTATCAGATATAGATGCATATTATGACAAAGACCCAAATCAATACCCAGATGCAAAAGCCAAAAAAATAGTCTCATCAATCTCTCAAGATGAACTGCAAACACCATTAAATCCAAACGATAAATTTGCCACAGGAGGCATAGCCACAAAGCTACAAGCAGCCGATTTTTTGATGAAGCACAACAAAGAGATGTTTTTGGCATCAGGATTTAACCTAGAGGATGTCAAAAGTTTTTTGATCGAGGGCGAACATAAAGGCGGTACACTCTTCAAGATCTGATTTGTGTAATTATTAGTCAGTATAAAGAGTGAATTTATATATAGTTTCAGTCAGTATAGGTAACAAAAATGAACAACAAACACAAAATAGTATATATGGGAACTCCCCATTATGCAAGGGAGA
>CAZVPN010000047.1:6995-9834 GCA_964628135.1 uncultured Campylobacterales bacterium | reverse complement strand
ATAACCGGTGCATCGGGTGTGGAGCTTGGCAAAAAGTTTGTAGATTATCTCCCTGGAGAGATTGAAGCACATATAGTAGTCTCCGATAATGCCCTGAGTGTTGAGAGTTTTGAGAATGATAAAATCACACTGCACAATAGTGACAACATAGCAGCAAGCATATCGAGTGGCTCTTTTGGTGTAGATGCTACTGCCATCATCCCCTGCTCTATGAATACACTCGCCAAAATCGCCTGTGGTATCAGTGACACTCTACCCTCCCGTATAGCAGCCGTAGCACTCAAAGAGCAAAAAAAGCTCCTTTTGGCTCCAAGGGAGCTGCCCTACTCAGCCATAGCGCTGGAGAACATGCACAAACTTGCATCTTTGGGTGTCATCATAGCACCGCCGGTGATGGGATACTACTCAGATGCCGACTCATTGGAGGATATGGAGAGATTTATCATCGGCAAGTGGTATGATCTGCTTGGTATCAAAAATGATCTATACAAGCGATGGAGTTGAGATAGACTTAAAAGAATTATGGTATTCTACCTTTGACAATATAACTTTACTTGGAGTATAAATGAGAAGAGCTATATATCCAGGCACTTTTGATCCTATCACCGTAGGACATATGGATATCATAGGACGTGCCTGCAAAATGTTTGATCAAATCATAGTCGCAGTAGCGGATTCCAAATCCAAAAGGCCTATGTTCAACCTAAAAGAGCGTATAGATATGGTCAAGGCCTCTACCAAAGAGTTTCCAAACATCAAAGTGATCGGTTTTGACAAACTGCTTGTAGATATGGCAAATGAGATAGAGGCGAATATTATCATCAGAGGACTCAGAGCAGTAAGCGACTTTGAGTATGAGCTTCAGATGGGATATGCCAACTCATCTTTAGATCCGGAGCTTGAGACGATATACTTGATGCCAAATCTTAAGCACGCCTTTGTAAGCTCCTCTATCGTGAGGACACTGCTTGATTTTGACGGCAAAATCGATCATCTTGTCACACCACAAGTGCATCAAATCATCAAAGAGATACGCAAATAATGTATATCATTTTTGAAGGCATCGACACAAGCGGCAAAAGCACCCAAATAGAGCTTATTGCCGAGAAAAACCCCGACATTATCACCACATACGAGCCGGGTGGCACGGAGTTTGGCAAAAAGGCACGCAAGATACTGCTTGATGGCTCTTTGCACTCAGACAGAGCGGAGCTGTTGCTTTTTTTGGCTGATAGAGCAGAACATTACAAAGAGATCATTGAGCCAAACAGGGACAAAACTATCATCTCCGATAGAGGTTTCCTCTCAGGCATAGGATACGCTCTTGCCAATAGCAATCTGGATTTCGATCAGCTTGTAGAGCTCAATCGATTTGCCCTTTGTGATAATTTTCCGGATAAAATAGTGCTATTTTTGACCGATATGCAAACACTCAAAAGCAGAACCTCCCAAAAGAGTCTTGACGGTATTGAGCTTAGAGGACTTGAGTATCTAATGAGTGTCCAAAAACATATGCACGAGAGCCTGCTAAAGCTAGATATAGACCATCTAATCATTGATGCAACTGAGCCTATCGATCAGATACATAAAAAGATAGTCAGCTATTTAGGGATATAATTCCACCAACAATTACCCCAAGGAAAAGTTTATGATCAACCCCCTAAGAGGAATGAAAGATTTGATGTTTGATGATGCCGACAGATATGTCCATATTATCAAAACAGCTATCGAAGTAGCCAAAAAATATGGTTACAGCTACATAGAGACCCCTATTTTGGAGGAGACTTCACTATTTAGGCGTTCGGTGGGTGAGAGCTCAGATATTGTGGGCAAAGAGATGTATCAGTTTGAGGACAAAGGCGGCAATGATGTCTGTATGCGTCCCGAGGGCACTGCCGGAGTGGTTAGAGCGATGATTAGCGCCAAGCTTGATAGACAGCCTATGAAGCAAAAATTCTATTACTATGGTCCAATGTTTAGATACGAAAGACCACAAAAAGGCAGACTTAGAGAGTTTCATCAATTTGGCTGTGAGAGCTTTGGCGAAGCAAGCGTCTATGAAGATTTTACCATCATATCTATGGTAGCTCAGATTTTGGATGAGCTTGGCATCAGCTACAAACTATTGATCAATTCACTTGGATGCTCAGAGTGTATGCCTGCATATCGATCCGATTTGGTAAACTATCTAAATGATATCAAAGATGATCTATGCCAAGACTGCAACAGACGCATCACCACCAACCCTATCCGAGTGCTTGACTGCAAAAACCAAACCTGCCAAATGCACCTAAAAGATGCTCCAAAACTGCTAGACAACCTATGCGACAACTGCAACAGTGATTTTGAAGAGCTAAGAAAACTTTTGGACAAAAGTGAAATCAATTATGAGGTAGATACCCATTTGGTTCGCGGATTGGACTACTACAACAAGACGGCATTTGAATTTGTCAGCGACGAGATAGGCTCACAATCAGCCATCGCAGGAGGCGGCAGATACGACAGACTCATAGAGTATCTAGACGGCAAGCCCACTGCGGGTATTGGATTTGCTATGGGCATAGAGAGGATGATGGAGCTTGTCAAAATGCCACCAAGCCAAAAGAGTGGATACTATTTTGGTGCAATGACACCTGAGGCGATAGAGCCCCTACTTCTACTAGCGCAAAAGAAGCGAAAAGAGTCCAAAGTCACAGTAGAATACAACTCAAAAGGCTTCAAAAGCCATATGAAAGGTGCAGAAAAATCCAACGCCAAATATGCCGTGCTAATAGGCGAAGATGAGCTAAACAACCAAACGGTATGGATAAAAGACCTAGAGAACCAAGAGGAAAAAACT
>CAZVPN010000047.1:4404-6895 GCA_964628135.1 uncultured Campylobacterales bacterium | reverse complement strand
CTACTCCATCTCCTTCTCGCGGTTGGCAAAATAGTTGCTAATACCCTCTGCCACTCCCTTTGCCAATCTATCTTCATAATTGCCGTCAAACAATCGTCTTCTCTCTTTGGGATTTGTAATATATCCCGTCTCTATCAAAATCGACGGCATTTGGGCACCTACAAGCACCCAAAAGGGTGCAGGACTTACTCCGTTGTCTCTTACACCTCTATATCTGCTTCTCAAATTTCTCAATATGCCCTTTTGAACATCAATAGCAAGTTTATTGGACATTACCAACTTAGGGGTAGTTACCAGATTTAGCAGCACATTTTTAGACAACCTGTCTCTGGCCTGACGCACAACGCTGTTTTCTCTTGTTGCAACCCTTTTGCTTCTTGCAGATCTGCTGACCTGCAAAAAATAGGTCTCTATTCCCTCCATGGTATATTTTTTTGGACCACTTATTGCATTTGCATGTATAGATACAAAAGCATCTGCGTGTTTGATGTTGGCAAGGTGTGTCCTTCTGCCAAGCTTCACAAAATAGTCTCTACTTCGTGTCATATAGACTCTGAATCCCAGTCTCTTGAGATACTTTCTTACTTTTAGCCCAATTCTTAACACAACTGTTTTTTCCATATAGCGTCTGCTGCCGCCGAGAGCACCGCTATCCTTTCCGCCATGTCCGGGATCAATTACTATAACATATCTTTTTTTGGGAATATCAAAATTTTTAATTTGACTTTCTTTTTTTCTCTTTTTATGATACTTGTGCTTGGCAAGGTGTTTTTTTGTTTTTTTTGCCGACAGCGAAGCAAACAGTTCAGATGGCTTCTCTTTGCCCTTTGGCAGAGATATAATATAGTGTTTGGCCGATATTTTCCTGTGAGATATTGAATATTTTTTAGCTGTTTGAATAACTACTCTGACAGTAGTTCTATTGTACTGTGATATTCTAAAGGATTGCACCGAAGAGTATGATAAGCTCTTCGCCAAATGACGATTGGTCAGTATGGTTTTGTGAAAATCAACAACATACCTAAAGGTGTCATTACCTTTGAGAGTTATGGAGTGGATGCTGCTGCTATCTATCTGTTTGGCAAACTCCAACTCAAGTTTGCCATTTGATATCTGTGCACTTTTTAGTATATTGAGAGCATTCAGCTGCACAGCAAACAGAAAAACAAGTGTGACAAAAAATCTCATTGATTAATTTTCACCCTCCATCAGTTTGTGCATCAACTCTTTGACTGATATGATTTCATTTAGTCTATACCCATTTGAACCTGTAAAAAATAGTCCGGTATCCAATTTTCCGTCATAGGCATCACTGAGTCTGTCGGCAATACAGTACCCAACTTGCTTTGCCTCAACTCCCCTGTGGCAAGGAGATACACAGTTTGATATACATGCAATCTTTGGAGCTGTGTGGTTTTCAATCATCTTTTGGAGATTGGTTTTGACCCCTCTTGCTGGATAACCTACAGGGGATTTGAGCAACTCGATATCCTCTTTTTTTGCTCCCAAAATAACTTTCTTGAAATTTTCATTTGCATCACACTCATGTGTCCCAATAAATCGTGTACCCATCTGAACCGCCACGGCACCAAGCTCCAGCATCTTGACTATATCATCATGATCCCATATTCCACCTGCGGCTATGACAGGTATGTTACCCCATTTTTTTGCCTCCTCCACGACAGGTGGCAGTATATTTTCAAGCTGATTTTCCGGCAAAAAACACTCATCATACTTAAATCCCTGATGACCACCACTAAGTGGTCCTTCGACTATAACGGCATCTGGCAGGCGGTTGTGCGTCTTTTCCCATCTGCGGCAGAGTATTCGCAAAGCCTTGGCAGTAGAGACAATAGGAACAAGCGCGACATCCGGATAATCTTTTGCCGCCTCCGGCATAGTCAGAGGCAACCCCGCTCCGGTGATTATAATATTTGCTCCTGCCTCGCAGGCATCTTTGACGATCTGATCATAATTTACCGAAGCATACAATACATTGCAAGCCAGCGGTCTATCGCCGCAGATCTCTCTCGCATTATCAAAAATGACTTTCAGTGCTTTTGCTGAGTAAAAATTGTTTGCCTCGGATGGTCTGTTGTCTTTGAGAACTTTGTCGGCATATTTTCTATCTGCATAATTTCCTGTACCTACAGAGCTTATTACACCAAGACCACCCTCCTTGCTAACACTACCGGCAAGCTGATCCCAAGATATGCCAACTCCCATACCACCTTGTATAATAGGCTTTTCAATGGTATATTTTCCTATTTTAAAGGGCTTAAGCTCCATATCACACCACCTTCACTCTGGCAAATTTTCTCTTGCCTACCTGCAAAACATACTCGCCGGCAGATAGATTCATCTTCTCATCAGAGATCTTCTTCTGATCTATACTGACGGCATTTTGTTTGATATCTCTTCTGGCTTGTGATGTGGATGGCTCTATTTTGGCATCAACCAAAGCCTTACATATCCATACCCCATTTTCAAG
>CAZVPN010000047.1:0-4304 GCA_964628135.1 uncultured Campylobacterales bacterium | reverse complement strand
TCAGAGATCGATAAAACCTTGGCAAATATCTCATTTGGAGCATCTGTAATAGCTATATAGTTGCCAAGACTTTTGCTCATCTTCTGCACACCATCAAGCCCCTCCAGAATAGGCATCATCAACACAGCCTGCTCTTTGCCCGTTCCATAACTTCTCTGTAGATGTCTACCCATAAGGAGATTGAATTTTTGGTCAGTTCCTCCAAGCTCAATATCTGACTTTAAAGCTACACTGTCATATCCCTGCAAAAGAGGATATATAAACTCGGATATAGAGATACTTTGACCGCTTTTGTATCGCTTGTCAAAATCATCGCGCTCAAGCATTCTTGCTACATTGAACTGAGTGGTAAGCTGCACCATTCCATCGGCACCAAGTGCATCAAGCCAAGTAGAGTTGAATACCAATTGGGTCTTTTCGGGATCCAATATTTTGAATGCCTGCTCCTGATATGTCTTCGCATTGGCTTTGACGGTTTCTCTGTCAAGTACCTTTCTAGTCTCATTTTTGCCGGTTGGATCACCTATCATGGCTGTAAAGTCACCGATAAGGAGCTGCACGATTCCGCCATATTTTTGAAACAGTGAGAGTTTTTGCAAGATTACGGTATGTCCCAAGTGCAGATCAGGGGCAGTTGGATCGAGACCGAGCTTCACATAATAGTTTTCACCTGTCTCATAGTAGCGAGCGATTATCTTTCTAATGTATTCGATATCGATAATCTCTGCGACCCCCCGCTCTATCTCTGCCATTGCTTTTTGGACACTCATCCCAAACTCTCCTCTATTTTTGATTATAGGCATCATCCAATGCCAAAATATCTATTAATTTAAATTTTGATGAAAGCACTTTTTCTATCTCTGCCTTGTTTGCTTTTGGCGACTCTACCTCTATATTGCAAAACTCTGCACTCTCGCTGCTGTTTATTCCAAATTCAATACCGGTTATATTGATTTGCATGGCTGACAGCTTTGAAAGCAGCTTGGCCAATTCGCCCTTCTGATTGGGCAGACTGACAATCAGACGATATCTGGATAGCTTGCTGCTCCTCCATTGAACAAACAGCATAGAGTGACCAGAAATAATCTTTTTATAGGCATTCATGCATAATTTATGATGAATAATAGCTTTGTTATCCTTATAAAAAGCCACTATATCATCTCCGATTTTTGGGTGACAGCAATGTTCAAACACTACACCGTCTATCTGTCTGTTGGTGTAAAAATAGAAATGATCTAATGTTCTATTTTGAGGTTTTTTGTATCCGCGCTTCAAAAGCTCCCAAAATCTTACCTCTTTGATGTTTTGAGATTTAGATATTCTGTGCATTCTCTCTTTTAGTGAATCGAGCTGCAGAGCAACTTTATAAAAATTGTTATCTTCACCATAGTTATGTACTACCTCTTGAATAAAACTTGAACTTTTATTGAAAATTGTTGCAAGAATATTGTATCCGGAGTACTCATTAAGCTCCTTCAGTCTCTTTCTGCATTGTGACCTGATGCCACTTTTGGCCTTGGATGTCTTGACCGTATTCTCCCACGAACAGTGCGCTCTGGGCACCCCATCGGTGATAATTTTGACAATATCGCCGTTTTTCAAAATCGTAAGCAGTGAGGCCTTCTCCTTGTTGATCAGAGCACCCGTGGCAGTTTCGCCTATCTCTGAATGGACTGCGTATGCAAAGTCGAGTGCCACAGACTCTTTTGGCAGTGTAAAATAGTCTCCGGCAGGAGTAAACACGGTAATTTCTTCGGAAAATAGGTCACTTTTTGCAAGCTCATAAAACTCCTCAATGGATTCACTCTGATAGTTCAATCCACTGAGCCACTCGAGGTTTATACTCTCCAGTCCATCTTTGTATTTCCAGTGTGCCGCCACTCCGTACTCTGCAAGCCTATGCATCTCTCTGGTTCTTATCTGCGCTTCTACTATGCCCTCTTCATCAAACAGTGTTGTGTGGATTGTTTGATATCCATTCTCTTTGGGGAGCGCTATATAATCCTTGAAGCGTGATACAAGAGGAGTAAAAGAGAGATGCAGCGCCCCGAGTGCCTCATAGCACTCCAGAGGCTCTTTTAATATGATCCTGATCGCCAAAAGATCCAAAACTTCATCTATACCTATACCTTTGCGTTGCATTTTGAGATAAATTGAGTAGTAGTGTTTTACTCTGCCTATGACCTCAAAATCCTCCCAGTGGTAGCCGGCTTTATGGAGAGTATTTTTGACTTTTGTTATAAAGGCATTCAGATGAAAGTGCAGAGATTGGTCGTTTGATTTGATATATTTATCTATTTTTTTATACTCATTGGGGTAGATATATTTAAAACTAAGATCCTCAAGATAGTTTTTGACCATAGCTATACCAAGTCTGTGCGCAATAGGTGCATAGACAACGAGAGTCTCCTCCGAAATGCGCTGCTGTTTGGCAGGCTCAAGTGCATCAAGTGTCATCATGTTGTGTAGTCTGTCACAAAGTTTTATGATGAGTACTCGTACATCCCCAATGGATGCGATCAACATTTTTCTAAAGCTGAGTGCAGAACTAGTGATTCTTTCATCTGCATCAGAGGGTATGAGATTTTCATCTCTTATTGCAACTATTTTCGTCAATCCTGATACTATATGTCTGACATCCTTGCCAAAATGCGCTTCAACATCCTCAATTGAATAATCAGTATCCTCTACGACATCATGCAGCAGTGCTGCTATAACCATAGTCTCATCACTACTCAAAGAGGCAGTAATGGCAGCTACAGCGATAGGATGAACCACATATGGTTCACCGCTCTTTCTCTGCTGATTTGCGTGGAGTGTAATGGCCGTGTTTAGTGCTTTCTCAATTGCTTCACTAAATTTAATCTTCTCTCTCAGAAAACTCTTGGCTGAATCAATAGTATTGACTCGCCCAATCTCCTCAAAAAAATCGACCATAGTTTATATATCAGTTTTCTGCAGAGATCTTGAGTTTTCCCTCTGCTATCTCATGGAGAGCGATATCGGTGGCTTTGTTCTTTTTGATATCCATATCAACAAGAGGTGCAACCCCGCTACTCAGCTCATTCGCTCTTTTTCCTATTGCCTTTGCAAGAAGATATCTGTCATCATTTACCTGCTTGAGAGCCTCAGATACAATTTTTTCAAGTCTCATTTTCTATTCCTTTTATCTATGATTATTTTACTAAAGAGCATTTGCTGTTGTCTCCATTAACCACTGCAAGAAGATTGCCCTTGTCAAACATATTGCATACGGCTATCGGCAGACTATTCTCTTTGGCAAGAGCTATTGCCGTATCATCCATAACGCGGATATGATCGCTGAGAGCTCTGTCATATGTAATGATATCCAGCTTCACCGCATCATCATATTTTTGTGGATCCTTATCATATACACCATCTACCTTGGTTGCTTTGATCAGCATATCGGCTTCTATTTCGTTGGCCCTAAGTGTTGCAGCTGTATCGGTAGTAAAATAGGGGTTGCCTGTTCCGCCGGCAAAGATAACCACTCTACCCTTTTCAAGGTGTCTTCTGGCTCGTCTTACGATAAAACTCTCACCAATCTCCTGCATATCGATTGCAGTCTGGAGCCTGGCATCCAAACCAATATATTCTAATGACTCCTGGATTGCCACGCCGTTGATAACGGTTGCAAGCATTCCCATATAGTCGCCGCTTGTCCGCTTAATAATGCCATCCTGAGCTGCGGTCACACCCCGAATTATATTTCCGCCACCCACTACGATGGCAACGCCTATACCATTATCAACCAACTCTTTGATCTCGCCGGCAATAAATTTTAATATTTTGGTGTCGATACCATAACCTTCGTCGCCAGCCAATGCCTCACCGGAAAATTTTACCAATACACGTTTGCCCATGGACGCGCTCCAATAATTTTATCGCGATTATAGCCAAAGGATAGTTAGAGTGTGGTAAATTAAATGGGTCTTAAGATATTTGGGCAGCTTGCTCATTTCTAATAAAGAAAGAGCCAAGCATGATTGTCATCACGATCATTGCAAGCAGAGAGATGATACTTAGTGAGTCGCCGCTGTTAGAGCTTATTTTCTTACTTGCATCACTGTCATTAACATTGGTATTCTCTGAGTTGTTGCTGTCATCTATAACAGTATTGCCTGCATTTGAACTGTTTGCTGTGTTGCTATTGGCACTTGTAGTTGTTGTAACTTCTGCTGAATTTTCATTGTAAGCATCTACATTTTTAGTATTTACAGTCTCTTTCGCAGTATCATTCTCAGCTATGACCAGCTTAAGCTTTTGCCCATTATCAAATGTGA
>CAZVPN010000046.1:0-10041 GCA_964628135.1 uncultured Campylobacterales bacterium | reverse complement strand
GTTGATAGGCTGGATGTGTAAGTGATGAAAGTCATTTAGCTGACCAGTACTAATAGATCGTTTGAATTTTATTTTCTAAGGTCACTGCCTTATTAAGTGCAATGAGATGTTGAATTGAAATTTATATTACTTAGGCTCTTAACAATAGTAAGTTGAAATTACTTCTATTTACAAGTTAAACTCTTAGCCAAGAGAAGCAAGTCTTTTTAGGAAGCTTTGCTTCTCTTGGTGGTGCTGTTAGAGGAGGGGTCACACCCAGCTCCATTCCGAACCTGGAAGTTAAGCCCTCCATCGCCGATAATACTGCCGGCTACGCTGGTGGGAATGTAGGTCAGTGCCATCTTGAGAGTTTGATTCTCTTTTTTTACCTCTAAATTTTTCTAATATTTTTATAAACTGTCTTATCTTAATAAAGTTTCAATATAATTGTAATAGTAAATTAAAATGGATGCAAATGAATCAAAATATTATAGAAATGCAAAACATCAATAAATATTTTGGAGACTTTCATGCCCTGAAAGATATAAACTTTTCAGTGAAGCGCGGAGAGATTGTGGTGGTCTGTGGTCCGAGTGGCAGCGGAAAGTCAACCTTGATCCGATGTATCAATAGGCTTGAAGAGATTGATGATGGCAGTATTTTTTTGGATGGAGAAAGTATATATGATAAAAACAGCAACATAAATGCAATCAGGGCAGAGGCAGGTATGGTTTTTCAGCATTTTAATCTTTTTCCTCATCTTACAATCTTGGAAAATATTACAATTGCCCAGACAAAAGTAAAGAAAATTTCTAAAAGCGAAGCAAAATCATATGCCTTGGAGTTGCTAAAAAAGGTTGGGCTGGAGCACAAAGCAGAGGAGTATCCATCTTCATTGAGTGGTGGGCAGAAACAGCGTGTAGCTATCGCCAGAACTCTAGCAATGAAGCCCAAAATCATTTTATTTGATGAGCCTACTTCGGCACTTGATCCTGAAATGATAGGAGGAGTTTTGGACGTCATGCGCTCGCTTGCAAAAGAGAATTATACCATCGTCTGCGTGACACATGAAATGGGATTTGCCAAGGAGGTAGGGGACAAAATTGTTTTTATGGATGAGGGAGAAATCATAGAAGAGGATACACCAAAAGAGTTTTTTGAAAATCCAAAAAGTGAACGTGCCAAGAAGTTTCTGAAAGAGATATTGACCCATTAAGCTTTTGCTGAGTATAAAGTACTTAATAGAGTATTTTATAGTCATCATGCACAGGTGGCAAAATACAAAGCAGATTTATCTGCAAATAAAAGGAGAACAAAATGAAAAAGTTTATGTTGGCAATGTTGGTGTTGTTTAATGCAATGCTGTGGGCAGGCGTCTCAAAGGTTTGGGAAGAGTCAGCACTCAATGCTATTGTTAAAAGGGGCGAGTTGCGTGTTGGTTTGGAGCCAGGATATATGCCATTTGAGATGAAAGACAAAAAAGGCAATATAATCGGATTTGACGTAGATATGGTTAAATTGATGGCTAAGGAGATGGGCGTCAAACTCAAACTTGTACCTACTGCATGGGATGGTATTATCGCAGGACTTTTGACAGGTAAATATGATATGATCGCATCAGGTATGACTATGACTCAAAAGAGAAACCTTAAGGTAAATTTCTCTCATCCTTATATTTCTGCAGGCCAGACTATGATCGTGAGCGAGAAGGTCGCAAAAGTTGCAAAAAGTTGGGAAGATTTGGATGATCCAAAATATACCATAGTAACCAAGCTGGGCGTGACCGGTGAAATTGCAGCTCGAAAAATGTTTAAAAAAGCCAAGATTAGAACATTTGATACAGAAGCCGATGCAGCACAAGAAGTTCTTAATGGCAAGGCAGATGCTTTCATATACGACAAGCCGTATAATGTTCTTTTTATGGCAAAAAAAGGAGGGAAAGGAATAGTTCATTGGGATAAGGATTTGACATATGAGCCATTTGGATGGGCAGTACGCAAGGGAGATCCAGACTTTTTGAATTGGCTAAATAACTTTCTCTATCAGGTCAAACATGATGGAAGATATGACAAGATATACAAAAAGTGGATGGTAGACAGCAAGTGGCTTAAAAAGGTGCAGTAGCAGATGTCCAAGCATCATCAAAGTATATTAGAGAATAAATTTTTTGGCAAAATAGGGGCAGCAGGGTTTTATACGCTGCTGGCTGCTATGCTGTTCTATGCCGCAAGCAATATGAACTATTCATGGAAATGGAATAGTGTACCAAAATACTTTGCCTATCAAAAAACAGAAAGTATCCCAGCAGATTTTGATGGGACAGTAGTGATCAAGAATAATAGCATGGTGCTGTCGGACGATAGCGGACATACCAAAAATTATTCTATACCTTCTGGATATAAACCCGCAATAAACAGTGGGGATGAAGTATATGAAGATGATGCAATATTGCAAATGAAGCATTGGGTTCCAGGCCCTTTGATAAACGGACTTGTAGTTACTCTAAAGATATCATCACTTGCTATGATCATAGCTTTTGTATTGGCATCAATCTTGGCATTTATGAGGATTAGCAAATATCCTGTGCTACAGTATATTGCTGCTGCATATATCACTGTGATACGCGGCACTCCTTTGTTGGTGCAAATATTTATCTTCTACTTTATTATCGCCACACTTTTAAGTATGCCGAGGTTCTATGCAGGAGCTATGTCATTGGGACTTTTCTATGGTGCATATATAGCCGAAGTACTTAGAGGTGCCATACAGTCTATTGACAAAGGGCAGAGTGAAGCAGCCAAATCATTAGGGATGAATTATGTTCAGACAATGGGCTCAATCATTATGCCACAGGCACTCAAAAGAGCCCTTCCGGCACTTGTTGGGGAAATTATTGCCATGGTCAAGGATTCATCATTGGTTTCTGTTATTTCTATTACGGATTTGACCAAGGTGGGTAGAGAGATTGTGGCAAATACATTCTCCCCGTTTGAGACATGGCTTGTTGTTGCCGCTATGTATTTTGCTATCACTTCTATCCTCTCTTTTGTAGGCCATAGATGGGAAAAGCGCATGAAGCTCAAAGGAGGAATGGCATAATTAATTGATTTATGTTAAAATATTATTAGAATATAATGATGTGAGGCATATATGACAAGTAAGCAGATATTACTTCAGAGAGCAGAAGAGCAATTTCTTAATAAAAATTATATGGATGCACTCAAGATATATGGCTTATTGCTGAAAGATTACCCTCAGTTCAAAGATGCCAAGGTAGGTGCCTACTTGAGTGATATGGGGCTTGATTTGGATGATGATGCTCAGGCTTTGTTTGATTATTATCAAGCGATCAAAGACTCAAATGACGATGCAGAGGCTATCATTGATGAGCTTACTCAGACTATTTATGCTACTAGATTTATAGTGCATGAGCAGATAATGGATGTCATCAAAGAGAGCGAAGATTATGGCAACAATATAAGCTATAATGATTTTATCAAGCTCGTAGAGGACAAGGGAGATTTCAGGGAGGCGTTTGAGAATATAATGTTTTCTACAAAGGTGCTTATCTCTACCAAGGATGAGTTTAAAGACTTTATCCACAGATTGGTCGATGCAGGTTTTCAGTCGATCGCACTAAAATATTTGGATTCACTGGTTGGACAGTTTAATTCAAGCCAAGACATGTATGAGCTATATGATCTCATCGATAAAGAGTATAAGTGAAAATAGATTTTGAATATGAGGAATTTAAATTCCTAAGTGATGATACCTCCGATTTGGACAGCGATACGCTATTTTTGTTGACAGAGCAAAACAAAAAATATTTTGATCAACTTGAGGAGACTGCAAGATATATCACTCCAAAAGAGTTGATAAAGCTGTGGCATCTTGATAAGCTCAAGACGGTAGGAGTAACCGGAACAAACGGCAAGACAACCGTAACGGCTGCAATATATTCATTTTTGCTTGATCTTGGCTATAAGCCGGCTTTGCAGGGCACTAGAGGATTTTTTGCAGGCGAAGAGAGGCTTGAAGAGAAGGCGATGACCACCCCTTCTATATTTGAGACACTGCACCATATGAAGATGGCTTTGGATCATGGTTGTGATTATTTTGTCATGGAGGTTAGCTCTCATGCCATAGATCAAAAGCGTATCGAGGGTATAGAGTTTGCTCTTAAGGTGCACACCAATGTTACCAGAGACCACCTAGACTATCACGGCAGTGTAGAGGAGTATCGCAGGGTCAAAAGTCTGTTTTTTGCCGATGAGAGCCCAAAGTTACTCAACAAAGATGAGATAGACAAGATCACATACAATCCCAAAAATGCCTTGACCTATGGGGTAGATAGCGGTGGCACCTTTAAGGTGGAGGCTTTTTCTATGATAGATGGTTTGACTGTGGGTATAGCCTATGGTGAGCAAAGAGAGACATTTTACTCTCCGATGGTGGGGCTTTTCAATCTATTTAATCTGATGGCGGCAGTCGGGGCTGTTGTGATGCTGACTCAAAGGGATCTTGCTGATGTATGCGAAGTGGTTAGTCATTTTGGTGGAGTAGCAGGTCGTATGGAGGTAGTCAGCAGAGATCCGCTGATAATAGTAGATTTTGCACACACTCCAGATGGGATGTTGCAAGTGCTTGGTGCGATGAAGGATAGAGATATCAGCGTGGTATTTGGAGCGGGAGGAGACAGAGACAAGGGCAAGCGTCCTCAGATGGGAGCAGTAGCAGGCAGATTTGCCAAAAAGATATTTGTCACTAGCGACAATCCTCGCTCAGAGGTGCCGGAGATGATACTAGAGGATATACTATCGGGTCTGCACGGCAAAGAGAATGTCACAGCCACACCCGATAGAAGATTGGCGATTAAGATGGCAATAGAGGCGATGGAGCCCAATGAGGTGCTGCTGATCCTTGGCAAAGGAGATGAGACATATCAAGAGATCAAAGGCGTCAAGCATCCTTTTGATGATAGGGAAGTGGTTAGGGAGATATTGGGCATTGAGTAGTTGTCCACAATGGACAATATTGGAATTAAATGAAGTATTGATATCATCCGATATTCATCTCAAACTTCTCGCTATTTTCTTGAGTGTATTTGTATAGTTTTTGTGCGTGGATGATGTGATATGTTGTCCATAAGAATGAAGCCATCATTAGCACGGCTGCTAGATATACCATTTGTGGTATCAAAATAGCAAATGCAAAGGATACTACCATCACAATGTGCAACCACATATGTCTTTTGGCAATGGTAGGATGGATGACCTCGTGCATCATTGGGGCTGTGAAGTAGCCTTGTGCGTTGAGGTGAAACCATGTCAAAAACGGCACTATCTTATAAAACATACTAAATATTACACTTGTCACAAAAGAGACAAAAAGCACTATTGCCCCCTCCAAAAGAGTATCATTGCTTATAAAAGCGTGCACTATCAAAAGTATCATTGAAATTATCAAAGAGACCATACCTATACGCCAAAACCACACGGTAGCATCTGCTAAGGGGCGTTTGCGTTGGGAGAGTCTGATGAGTGTGATTGTGCCATATATTGCAAATAGCAGATATACCAAAATCATAATATATGACTCAAGCTTGTTATTCACAAGCAAACTCAGTGAAGCAGCTACCAATAGTGCAAAAACTGTAGCAGGAGCATATCTGCCAAGCAACTTTGGATACGCAGGTGTGACATAAAACATCTCAACTGTCTGAAAAGATATGGACATTATCAGTAGTGCCACCCATCCAAAGAGTGCAAATGAGTAATGCATCTGTTTGATGGTTGCAAAATATATCCCACTATGCATCTGAGCATAAGCAGTGGTCATATACAGAGCCAACAAAACAAGGAGCGAAAGAGAAAAAATAGCATATATCATACCTCTGGATGATGCACTATGATTGCTGAGTTTAAGCAGTCTGCTACCCATAGTGTATGCAACATATAGCAAAGATGAGCCAAGAAAAATGGTAGCAAAAAGAAAAAGCAAACCAACATTTGTAACAAATCCGATTATCAGAGATACAACACCAAGAGCAAGTGCTACTTTGACCAAGTTGGATTTGGGTATGGGGCTCTCTAGGACTACACCGGCGACAACGGGAAGCATTTGAAATAGAGCTCCCAGCATAAAGCTCATAGCAAATCCAAGTGCCAATAGATGCACGGTAATGATCGCACCGGTAGAGGAGATATCAAATATGTCGTGACCAAAATATAGTATAGATATGCCCGAGATCACACCAAATATAGCACCCATCAAAAAGAGACCAAATACCACCGAGATAGGAGGTGCTTGATCGAGAGATAGACCATTTTGGTCAAACATCAAAAAGCTCCTTGAGTCGATTTTCGTCCTGTATGGATATCAGTATGTGCCAAGTGTTTTGATCATCCTCATAGCTTAGAGTATTTAATCCACGCTCTTTGGCAAGTTTGATCAACGGGATTGGATTTTTACGATTGAGCATATAGATATAGTCATCTTTGCCTAGAGTAGATATGGCGGCTATGCCTCTCTCTAGTGGGACTGGATGCTCCATCTCTCTAGCGTCTATGAGTATTTTGTTCACAGGCTCTCCTGATCCATCTTGGCTATGAGATCCTCTCTTTGCTCTTTGCCAATTACTCTATCGCACATAGCATAAAGCATCTGCTCCTCTTTCATATTGTGTTGTTGAAGCAGTATCATTATGGATTCGCCTAGTGACAAAAAGGCATCTTTGTCGCTATTTTCGACTGCCTCAGCCATTTTGCCCAAAAGTCCTCTGACCTGCTCATGCTCAAATCTCATCACCTTGGTAGGTCCTTCTGCTCCGCCTGTTTGCTGCTCAAATGCCGGAAATAGATCCTCTTCCTCTTTTTTGAAGTGTAGCAGTGTCTCATCTGCAAATTTGAGGTATGCCTCTTTTGCCTGTTGCCAATCATTGCTAGCTACAAAGCTCTCAGCTTGGGCATAAAGCGTATCGCACTCTCTGTGCTCAGGTGTCATATATTGTGATATTATCATTTTTTACTCCTTGGTTATGGTGATCATTTTATCTTGCAATTTTTTGTCTGTAAGCATCTGTTTGACTCTGTTTTGCCATAGTTCTTGAAATTTGATTTTCTCATCATAGTCTGCTTTGTCTTCAAGAATCTTTTGCATCAATGGCTTCATCTGTGATGATGTGTTGATAAGCGAAGTGTCGCAGTCAAGTAGGACGCTCTCTCGGTTGTCTACTCTAGTAAACCTAATACTATGAGTATCATTTGAGCCAAAGCTTAGTAGATGATTTCTGCTAAAGCTTCTGCCAATTCCTTTGAAGCCACCCTCATCGCCGGCTCCTACTATATAGGCGATTACATTTGCAATGACGCCGGTGACGCCCTGATCCTTGGCAGCACTCATCTCTACTTTGATCTGACTACGCTTGGGTAGCTCATCGCTATATAGCTCTTGTAAGGCATATTTGCTCATCAAAAATGCGCTAGCTACCGTAGGACAAGAGTGACCTGCAAGCTTGACACAATCAGTATAGCTTATCTCAACCAATCCACCCTCAAAAGCACCCAAGAAATCGCCTAAAGGATCTATCAGTTCAATATCTTCTATCTCATCAAAAAAACTTGGATATTGCATAATCTTTCCTAGTATAATATTCGTTTGTATTATATTGAACTCTCTTTGATAAAGAGTTGATGGGTGTCAATTTGTTACGACAATGTAATATGTTTTGAAGCATTATATAAGAAAAATCTGTTAGAATGCTAAAAAAGAGTAAAATTGTCTCATTAAGGAAAGATATGACAACAGGAATGCCACAGCCAGCATATTATATATTCAAATGCCAACAGAGTGCACCTCCAGGAATGCCAAAGCCAAGCTGCGTAAGCCAAAATGATCCAGAATCACAAGAGCTGTTCCAGTATCTTGGGCAGTCTCTTATGATGAAAGGTATTATCTTGACAGCATTGCCTATTCAGACAGGATGTCTAAGCAGGTGTCAGCAAGGACCTGTGATGCTAGTAGAACCTGGTCACACTATGTATGTCGATCTCACCAAAGAGAAAATAGATCGCATCATAGAGGAGCATATCATAGGCGGTAATGTGGTAGAGGAGTATCTGATAGAGGAACAATTTTGGGGCGAACCAATAGATCCCAAAACTTTGATATAATTGCAATATATAAACATTTTAGGATCGAAGTATGAATATCACGATGCTTTATAGCAAACTTCACAGAGCTACCGTCACTGATGCAGATCTCAATTATGTAGGCTCTATCACTATCGACCAAGAGCTTATAGATGCTGCCGGTATGATGGTGGGGCAAAAGGTAGATATCGTCAATGTAAACAATGGCGAGAGATTTTCTACTTATATAATATCCGGCGAGAGGGGCAAGGGCGATATATGCCTCAACGGTGCAGCGGCACGCAAGGTGCACAAAGGTGACAAGATCATAATCATAGCATATGCCTCTATGAGTCCTGAAGAGGCAAGAGAGTTCAAACCAAAAATAGTGATACTTAATGATAACAATACTGTCGCACAATCTTTTGAAGGGCTTGAGTGATGTTTGAGGGTTTGGATCTTGGCAATATGGGCAAAATGGTAGAGCAGATGCAAGAGCAGGCTGCCAAACTCCAAGAGCAAGCCAAATCAGTCAAACTTAGTGCCAAAGGCGGCGGGGGTATGATAGAGGTGGTTGCCAACGGTGCAGGGGAGATTATCGATATCTCCATTGATGATAGCTTGATGGAGGATAAGAGCTCACTTCAGATACTGCTAATCAGCACCATAAATGATGTGCTCAAAATGGTCGAAGACAATAAAAAATCACAAGCTATGAATATGTTTGGCGGACTCAATCCATTTGGCGGAAAAAGTTAGTGCAAAGACTCCTTGAAGCACTTAAACATGATGATCTCGTGAGTTTGCGCAAACTTTTGGATATGGGTATAGACCCAAATCAAGATGTATTGGTCGGTGAAGAGTATGATATAGATGAGCCGGATGAGGTGCCTCTGCTTTTTTATGTTATCAGCCACGATGTGTCCATAGATGCTATATCTATGCTTGTAGATGCAGGTATGGATATCACATACAAAACAAGAGAGGGAGTAGGGGCAGTAGATATAGCTATCAAGTCGCACAGAGAGGATGTGCTCAGACTCTGCTTAGATAGAGAGATGGATATCGCCTCAAGCGAGAGACGAAGCGGTATGACTCCTGTGATATTGGCGGCATCTTTTGGCGATGTAGAGATGGTCAAATTTTTGCTTGAGAATGGATCATCATTGTCAGAGAGAGACAAAAACGGCTTTGGAGCAATGGATTATGCTATCAAACTAGGCCATAAAAAAATGGTAGAGTTTTTGGAAAAACAAGAAACATCATAAAAAGAGAAAAAACAAGGAGTTGCAAACAAGGGGGAATCTCTTTTTATGAAAGGTGTAAACAAAAAAACAAGGTCGAAAGCCAACGCGACTTTCTGATAGTGTTAGTATAAGATGCTATCGTTAACTATCGGACAATGGATGGTAAACAAAAAATTAATAGAGCAAAAAAGTTGAAAAATGAGCAAAAATATCTCTTCTCTTGCGTTGTGCGGTATAGATGAGGCCGGCAGAGGTCCTTTGGCGGGCTCTTTGGTGGTGGCAGGGGTTGTACTGTTGAAGCCGATAGATGGCTTGATGGATTCAAAGAGACTTGACGAGAAAAAAAGAGAGGCAATCTACAGACAGATTATACATTCCTCAAAATACCACATTGTCAAATTTTCAGCCAAAGAGGTAGATGATATAGGTATATCAGAGTGTATGTATCAAGCTTTGACATCTATTATTGATAAGATGGGAGAGTATGATTATCTTTTTGACGGCAATAGCTCTTTTGGGGTCATTGGTCTTCGCACAATGATCAAGGCAGATACAAAAGTGCCACAGGTGAGCGCGGCTAGCATACTTGCCAAAGTGACACACGATAGAGAGATAAATCAAATAGCCAAAGATTATCCCCAGTATGGATTTGAGCGACACAAAGGATACGGCACCAAAGCACATAT
>CAZVPN010000045.1:0-10206 GCA_964628135.1 uncultured Campylobacterales bacterium | reverse complement strand
TCAAAATATCTGCTTGATTCTATCTAGTAGCTTCTCGTGGCTTTTTAGTCTGATTTTTCTTCGCTCATCTTCCAAGATTCCATCCTCTTTGAGCTTTTTGATGTGGCGGTCTACTACATGTCTGACGGTGCCTATGAGGTTGGCTATCTCAGTGTGTGAAAGACCATCCAGTATATTTTTGTTCTCACTACTTTGCCCTTCCAGGCTCTTGATTATTAGTTTAATGAGTCGTTCATTAGTATCTAACAGGGTCAAATCCGTTGCCAGCTCCTCTGTTTTGCGCAGCTGGGATGCCACATATTTGAGGATAATCTCTCCAAAAGCCGGATAGTCATACATCCACTCTCTGACTTTGCCGATAGGAATACGCAAAGCCCTGCCATCCTCTATGATATCTACAAGCACCTCATGGATCTTGCCATCAAGCAGTGTCACCGTATCATACATATCACCTCTGACAAGCAGATATATCGTCTGCTCTTTGCCGTTATGAAAATTTATCTGAGATATTTTAATCTTGCCATCAAGAATGATATAAAAAAACTCCATAGCATCATCGGCGTCAAAGAGCATATCACTCTTTGTGAAGAGAACTATCTTTCCATATTTGTCAAGCTCGACCAAAAAAGAGTCGCCCATATTGTTAAATGTATCGATCTGCAACTGCATAAGCAACTCCCTACTTTGTTTTTAGCTTCAAGGCTTCATATTTAGTTCTAAGCTCGCTTATTTGACTTACCCAAAACTCATTTCGCCTGTTGGCTGCCTCTATGGCATCCTGAAGCTCTTCAACCGTTTTCTGTGATTTTTGAAACTCTTTTTCTGCGTTTATCTTATCACTTTTGAGTTTATCACTCTCTTTTGTTAGATTTTTTATCTTTTTATTTAGAGTATCTGCTTTCTTCTCCATCTCCTCTATTTTGTTTTGTAGCTGCAGCTCTTTTTTTCGCAATCCCTCTATCTCCTTCTCTTGGGAGGATATTTTCTTTTCCAACTCCTCTTTTTCTGCTGTCAAGCTGTTTATTTTATTATCTTTTTGATCAAAACTCTTTTCTGTATTTTTCATTTTATCATACAAAATTTTGTATCTTGCAGCAAAAATTACAATCACCAGGACAAAAGCAAGCAATACGACGGCAATCACGACCGCAAGTGCCACTATATTTATATTTTGCAAAAACTCTACACTACTGTTCATGATCTACTTTCCTACTATATCATAATCAAATGGGTATGGACACTGCAATTGGGCGGTTGGAATTTTCTTATGTGCATATTTAATATTCAAGAAATGGATATTTACGACATTATCAAGATCATCCTTGTATGCCAGCTGATCGATATATCCCTTGCTATCTATCGAAAATGTATATATCGCCTCACCAAACCTGGCAGTATATAGTCGCCCCTTATAGTGTCTTGCATTTTTCAGAATAGATGCAAGGTTTGGTGTTTTATCTATTTTATAAAAGGAGACTTGCTCCAGGTCATGATCAACTACGATAAATATCTTTTTGTTGCTGCATACCTCTTTCTTGGTCGGGCTCTTGTAGCTCCACTTCAAGTCACCCTCTATATTTAACTGCACTTTGCCTTTATAGAGTATTGTTTTCCCCTTTGGATCTGTAATCTTTTGTGTAAAATTTGCCGATAAACTGACTGGTATTTTTACACTGTTCGCCATTACATTCGACAAAAAGAATAAAAAAATAAATAGATATCTCATCAAAAATCCTTTAAACAACATCAAATTCTATCTAATTTTTTATAATGATGGCTCAATAAACAGCATTTACGCAAAACTTTGATAAACTATCTTCAATTTAATTTTATGGAATTTATAACTATGATAAATATAGCAAAAATTTTTGGGACTGCAAACGATAGATTGGTAAAAAAATATCTCAAACGAGCCAAAGCAATAAATGCTCTGGAGAGTAGGTATGAGGCTATGAGCGATGAAGAGCTCAAGAGTGAATTTGACAAACTTAAACAGACTGTAAAAAATGGCGAAAAGAGTATGGAGAGCGTACTAAATGACTCTTTTGCTATCACCAGAGAGGCCAGCAAGCGTGTGCTGGGCATGAGACACTTTGATGTGCAGCTGGTGGGCGGTATGGTACTGCACGATGGCAATATCGCCGAGATGAAGACAGGAGAGGGAAAAACCCTGGTAGCCACTCTGGCTGTATCACTAAATGCTATGAGCGGCAAGGGAGTACATGTAGTTACCGTCAATGACTACCTGGCCAGTCGTGATGCCAGAGATATGGGTGTGCTGTATGAATTTTTGGGCTACACAACAGGATGTATCACAGCCGATATCCAAGATGAAGCCCAGAGAAAAGCACAATATGATGCCGACATAACATATGGAACCAACAATGAGTTTGGCTTTGACTATCTGCGTGACAATATGAAGGTGCGCCTTGAAGAGAAGGTCCAAAGGGAGCATAACTATGTCATAGTGGACGAAGTAGACTCCATTCTTATCGATGAGGCCAGAACACCACTTATCATATCAGGTCCGACACAGAGAGACCAAAGCTACTACAAACTTGCCGATGAAGTGGCACAAAAGATGATACGAGGCAAAGAGATTCCCGCCAAACCTGGCGAAGAGAAAAAAATGACCGGTGATTTTGTGGTAGATGAGAAAGACAGAATCATTATCATGACTGAGCAGGGTCTTGAGAAGGCGCAAGAGCTTTTTGGGGTGGAAAATCTATATGACTTAGAGCATGCCATATTGGCACATCACCTTGATCAAGCACTCAAAGCAAGATATGTTTTTGAAAAAGATGTGGATTATGTAGTTAGGAATGATGAGATAGTGATAGTCGATGAGTTTACCGGCAGACTCTCTGAAGGCAGAAGGTACAGTGAAGGTCTGCATCAGGCACTCGAGGCCAAAGAGGGCGTAACCATCCAGGAGGAGTCGCAGACTTTGGCAGACATCACCTACCAAAACTACTTCAGAATGTATAACAAACTTGCCGGAATGACCGGAACTGCTCAGACGGAGGCAACTGAATTCTCCCAAATATATGGTTTGGATGTGGTATCTATACCTACCAATGTGCCTGTCAAACGAATAGATAGAAACGACCTGATATACAACACAGAAGAGGAGAAGCTGGAAGCTGTGGCCAAAAAGGTCAAAGAGCTCCACGGCAAAGGACAGCCGGTACTCATAGGAACAGCATCGATCGAGAAGAGTGAGCTTCTTCATAACTTTTTGGAAAAAGAGAAGATACCACACCAGATACTCAATGCCAAAAACCACGAAAAAGAGGCAGAGATTATCAAGGATGCCGGTGTCAAAGGAGCCGTGACAGTAGCTACCAATATGGCGGGTCGTGGTGTGGATATCAAAATAGATGATGAGATTAGAGAGCTCGGCGGACTTTTTATATTAGGAACAGAGAGACACGAAAGCAGACGAATAGACAATCAGCTCAGAGGTCGCTCAGGCAGACAAGGCGATCCAGGAGAGAGTCAATTTTTCCTAAGCCTTGATGACAATCTGCTTAGAATATTTGGTGGAGACAAGATACGCAACATTATGAATAAACTAGGCGTAGAGAAAGGTGAATATATTGACTCCAAGCTAGTAACAAGAAGCGTAGAAAAAGCTCAGAAAAAAGTCGAATCCATGCATTATGAATCTAGAAAAAATATCCTGGAGTATGATGATGTCGCCAATCATCAGAGAAAAGCAATATATGCATTTAGAAATCAGCTCCTGGATCCAAAATATGACTTAACGGGAAAAATAGATGAAAATAGAGAGCTTTTTGTCAATACTCTACTTGCAGAAGCAGAGATATACGAAGGAACACCGAGTGAGGATTTTGACCTGGACAAATTTACATCTCTCATCAAGCAGCATATAGATATCGAAATAGATCCATCCATACTCAAAGAGAAAGAGCCTCATGAGATCAGAGAGATCATTCTTGATATACTCAAAAAAGCCTATGAGGAGAAGATGTCAGTTTTTGATCCTGAGCAAAGAAGAGAGGTTGAGAGTCTTATCTATCTGCAGGTTTTAGATCCGTTATGGAGAGACCATCTCTACGAAATGGATGTCTTAAAAACAGGTATAGGACTAAGAGGTTACAACCAAAAAGATCCACTTACCGAGTATAAGCAGGAGAGCTACAGGCTCTTTGAACAATTGGTAGAGAGGATCAAGTTTGACGGCACAAAACTTCTATACAACATACAGTTTAACTTTGAAGAGCCGCAAGAGGAGCTTGAGGAGATAGAGAAGATCAGGGATGAGCTGGAGATTGAGGAGAGTGATCTCGATCTCATCGGCGCCTTGCTTGAAGAGGAGTCTCAAAACGAAGAGCAAAAACGCACACCCTTCGTAGCTCAGAAAAAACCAAAAAGAAATGATCCCTGTCCTTGTGGAAGCGGCAAAAAGTATAAGCACTGCTGTGGAAAAAGCGGACCAAAAAAAGGACTGCTTGCCTAATGGCAGCTTTAGCCAAACAAAAATTTGTCTCAATGGTAGTCAGACACTACCTAAAGTACGATAGAGAAAATCCTTTTATATTTATATCCGCATTGATGGCCTTTTTGGGTATTGCTGCCGGCGTAATGGTCATGATCATAGCTATGGCGATCACCAATGGCATTCAGAAAGAGTTTAAAGAGAAACTTTTTGTAATGAATTATCCTCTTACGGTAGTATCATATACAAATGGAGTAGATAAATCTCTGATAGAGAAAATACACTCAAAGTATCCTGATTTGAAACTCAGTCCATACTATGTCACCCAGGCTATCAGCAAAAATGATACTGATATACAGGGCAGCATGATATATGGTGTAGATTTTGACAAAGAGGCGGCGATAAACAAAATCTTCAAACAGGCAATTTCTGATTCCAACAAAAGCCGAAAATATAGCATTGTTATTGGAGATGCTCTTGCATCGGAGATGATGGCAAAAAAGGGTGACAAAATCCTGCTCTATTTCTCCAAACAGCAGCCTGTTGGTTTTGGAACAGTTCCTTTGCAAAAGAGATTTAAAGTCGCAGGCATATTCAAATCCGGACTGCAAGCATACGACAAAGGGATAGCATATACTACACAGAAAGCCCTAAGAAGTCTGCTCAAAAAAGATAGCAACATATTTGACGGTGTACATATCTACTGCAATAACCCGATGCAGATGAAGACAAAAATAGCCGCTATGCTTCCTGATGGAGTCAATATTGAGGGATGGTGGCAACAAAACGGCAACTTTTTCACCGCTATGGAGATGGAGAAAAAGGTATATTTTTTGGTATTGCTTTTTATAATTCTTATTGCTTCACTCAATATTATTTCATCTCTGCTCATGACAGTTATGAGTCGCCGCAGCGAAATTGCTCTCATGAGAACACTCGGTGCCGGCAAAAGGGAGATCAGTGCTATTTTTTATAGATTGGGATTAATCATAGGTTCTATAGGAATAGTTGCTGGAACAATTCTTGGCTTCATCGGCATGTGGCTACTCAAGAACTTCGATATTATCACTCTGCCGGCGGATGTGTATGGCAGCACCAAGCTACCTGTTGACCTGCCTTTAAGCAACCTTATTCTGATAATTGCGGGGGCAGCGATCATAGTGCTTGTCTCCTCTATTTATCCGGCCAAAAAAGCATCATCAACAGATCCTCTCAAGGTGCTCAGAAATGAATAGCACTATTTGTTGATGATATGTGCGGGGGACTCTATTGTTCTTTTGATAACCTTTAGCGGATAAAGCAGTGTATCCAATACAGGATGAGTTTTGACTACCGGTTTGTCAAGCGTGCCGGTAACCTTCACGCCGGTAGTGATGCTTTTGTCTTTGCCGAAGAAGATATATCCCACCAGAGGCAAGCTGCCCAAAACTTTTCCGATCCCTCGAGCTGTTCTTATGGCCAAATCTATATCAAGCTTGCCGGATTTTGTATATACTGTCCCCTTGCCTGCGATAGTAGAGGACTTTCCGTTGATAAGCATATCATCAAATATTATTTTTCCATTTTCCAATCTAAATTTTATCTGCCCATCATTTATCTCAAAGCCCTTTTCACTGTATCCCGGATTTTGAAGTGTCATGAGCGCTGGAATGGTATTCAGAAGAGCTATTGTGTTGTTGTAGGCTTTGAAACTGTTTATAATGCCTCCTTTTACTTTTATAATGCCCTTCATAGTACCCTTGAGATTTCCCGTAAGCAGCATGGAGTATCTTCCGCCGGTCAAACCACCAAAATGTATAAGTGATTTTAGCATTCTGTCTTTAATCCTATCTGCATAGATATCAATATGATTTCCGCTTTTTTCTATCTCCAGTTTATCACCATCTTTTGAAGCAACAAAAGATATTTTCTTTTTGTTCAACTCTGCCCTGAAGCTATCATCAAGAAGTGCATATTTTTCATATCTGAGGATATTGTTTTTGCCCACTATTGTTATTTTTCCGCTATTTTTAGAGATAGTTCCGGCATAGCTGTCTGAAAGTTTTTTGAGATCCACATTGATATTGTTTATATATATTGTCGATATCTTGCTAATGTATTTAAAATTTCCATTCAATGCTTTGAAAATCAGGGAGTTTTTACTAAATGTTCCGGAAAAATCTATTTTGGTAATTGGAGCCTTTTTGTAGAGGTAACTTTTGCCCCATATGGTATTTCCCGTAAATGTATAGCGTCTGCCGTTGTCTGTTTTGATCTGTATATTGCCGCCTTTCACTGCGATCGGCAGACCCTTGATGTATGGCAAAATGGATCCCAGCCTTTTGACCGAGAGATCAAGTCTGTGATGAGTGCCTATATTTGCCGTAAATTTGTATATGGGAATGGTCACAATAACATTTTTTGCAAAATTTACTGCAAGTGGTACCTTTTTCAGATTATTTACAGATAGATGAATCCCATTTGGCGAACCAATGTTTAAATGTCTTACGTCAACTTTCAGTTCTGCTTTTTTTGCCCTGCTGTCAACAGAGCCTTTTATATTCAAATCATAATTTTTATCATAGAGATTAATTTTTTTCAGATAAATCATATGATTTCTTATACCTATATCTCCTCCTCTTGTTGCAAACTCAGTATCCGAAAGCTTTAGCTTCCCTTTTGATATTGTGGCTGTCGCATTTATATCTGTTTGACCACTATCTGTATCTATTGTGAGATCCACTGCAGCTTGAGTGCTACCCTCCACTTGAGATATCGCAGATGCTATATCATAAGCCGACAAAAAGCTTTTTACCACATCGTCATATCTACTATGCAACTTAAATCTCATCATAAATTTTGAGCTTTTTTTACCAATTATGTTGGTCAATTTTACATTTGATACGCTGAGATGTTTATTTTTGTACTCTATGCCATCTGGCGCAAATATCTCCATAATATTGTTATGTAGTTTTATATTGACGGCTTTGGAGTGCAATACTTCCAATGTAGGCTTCAACCTGACCCTTGCATCTTCTAACAAAAAATCACCAACCACCCCATCGTGATACAGCTCAAATTTACCATTTTTAAGTTTTGCCCTGCCCTTTAGGTGTATGATTTTGTATAGTTTCGCTGCTGTTTTTTTTCTAAGCCATACTCTAGCGGTTTTGCTCATGTCCATTAGATCCACGATCTTCAACACAGACTTTAGACCACTGTTGTCTATTGAAAAATCAATGTCATTTCCAATTTTATGGATTGAAGCATTCCCTTCTGAGCCAAATATTTTGTACATTCCGTTAAATAAAATATCATCCTTATCATAACTGTATTTTATTTTGCCACTCAAGTCAAGATTGTATTTTTTTATTCTCAGTACGGATACATCTACAGCTGCCAAACCTTTTGACGGCGTAACCACACCGGCAAACTCATATTTGCTATTGTCTATATATATCACATCATTTGAAATAATCACACGATATGAGTCATTGGTATATTTAACATTTTCAAGATCTACATATTCAAAGTACTTCAAAGCCTTTTTGATATTTCCAATCGTTTTTTCAACATCAACCTTTTGTTTGCTGTCTTTTGGGATTGTGAAGGTATCGATTTTAAGTTTGAGCTTATTATCGAGTTTTAGATATAATCCTTCGATCTTAAAATTGCCGACTCTTAGATTATCTATGGCGACTCCTTGTCGTAGATAGTAATAAAAAAATATAACGATCAGAAAAGCTATTATCAACAGGAGAATTATAGTGCGCATAATAGGATGGCTGGAAAATATTGCTCTTTTTATACTCATTGGACTTCTTTTTTATTTATCAATTCCTGTGTACGGGCAGAAAAATATTAAACTTGACTCCCCATCATCGAGCGCCATTATACCACAGCTTACAAAAAAAGGATATGATGTCGGAATAGTTGATAAATTGCTAATGCAGATATTTGGGGAGTCGCAAAGCGGATGGATATATCTGGGCACAAAAAAAATGAGCCGGATAGATTTTGCCTATCATATCACATCAAAAAGAATGGCATACAATATCATAACCCTTCTTCCAGGCGAAACTATGCCTATATTTATGAATCAACTCGGAAAGGAGCTTGACCTTAATGTCTCCAAACTCAAACAAAACTACAAAAGATATAGCAGTTTCAAAGAGGCCGGGATTTTGGCTGAAAGCTACCATATCCAAAAAAACCTCAAAGAGAATGAAATTGTAAAGTTTCTTCTGGAGTATTCACTAAAGAAATATAAAGATATCTCAAAAAGCTATTATCATTCATGGGGTATTAAAAAATGGAATAGAATTCTCACAATAGCCTCAATTATCCAAAAGGAGGCGGCAAACAAAAGTGAGATGCCAATCATTGCATCTGTGATATACAACAGATTATCCAAAAAAATGCGTCTTCAGATGGATGGCACACTAAATTATGGCAAATACTCACATATCAAAGTCACCCCTCAAAGAATAAAAGAGGACAAAACCACATACAATACCTACAAACATAGAGGTCTGCCAAAATATCCAGTATGTGCGGTATCACTTGATGCCATTAAGGCTGCTATATTGCCGGCAAAAACTCCATATCTATACTTTATGAAAAACGACAAAGGCAAGCATGACTTTTCTCTGGATTACAAAACTCATCTTCAAAATATCAAGAAAAAAAGAGATGAGATCAAACAAGAAGGGCTTCAAAATCATCAAGATCAAACAAAATAGTATCCCTGCTTTCAAGCTCCATAAGTTCATTTGAAAAGCCGCTTTTGCTAAAAAGTGCAAAAGTGTCACTTTTGATTTTAGATATAGATGCCTTCTCCTTGAGCTTTGTCAACTCCTTTTTTGTGATAGGTCTTGATGTGTATTTGCACTCACCCAGGACTCTTTTGCCACTCTCTGTGACGACAAGCAGATCAAATTCACTATGATGATCCCAAAAGCTACCCTTGCTGACAATCTTTTCACCGAGATACTTTTGCAGTAGCATCATAGAGAGTTGCTCAAAAAGCAGTGACTCTATACGCTCTTTGTGTTTGTGATAATTTTGCAAAAAATCTTTAGAGCTACCCTTACCCAAATCATCCAAATATGGCTCGACAAAAGCAAACCAAAATCGATAAAACGGCTTGGCAAAACGAACTTTGGATTCGATTTTGTATTGTCTAAGCTCTTTTTTGAGTAGCTGCTTTGAATACCTCTTTAGCGGTGCCTGCCTAGAGTGCTCTATGGCAAAAATACCCAAGTCCACCATATGTTTGATCACTTCACTGCCTGCTTCCTCACCTACCTTTGCACGCCTATAAATATTTGATAATCTTCCATCACCAAGTGCTACTGCCATAGAGATAGATCTATATGGATTCTCCATCAGATATGATGGTTTTATCAAAAGCTTCATCTGTTCAAAATCTTTGACAAAACTATCTTTTATAGAGTCATTTATACTCTTTAGAGGATTGAGGGGTATATCTATATCGATACCGCCATATATAGAGTAGTAGGCAATGAGCTGTTCGATATCTAAAAATGGATATTTGTGATAGAAGTTTTGTAAATCGTGTAGATGCAAGGCAGTAATCATGCCGCCAAAGGGCGACACTTCAAGCTAAATTACTTAGCAAGTTTACTGATATACTCAGCAACAGCTTTGATATCATCAGCAGAGTAAGAAGCCACTTGACCTTTCATCACGCCACCCATACCATGCTTGTTGGTAGTGCCTGCTTTGTAGCCTTCAAGATCTTT
>CAZVPN010000044.1:6510-10313 GCA_964628135.1 uncultured Campylobacterales bacterium | reverse complement strand
ACAAAGAGTGAATATATGCAGGCACTGTCTCGTCAGCTTGAGTTTGAATTGGAGAGGTTTGATGCGAAGGCTGGTGATATCGAGAGTGTTTTTGTAGGTGGTGGGACTCCATCTACTGTGGATGCTGATATGTATGCTGCTATATTTGATCTCATCGCACCTTACTTGCAAGATAATGCAGAGATCACTACCGAAGCCAATCCCAACTCCGCCTCTGTCAAATGGCTATCAGGTATGAGAGAGCTTGGGGTTAATCGTGTCAGCTTTGGGGTGCAGAGCTTTGATGATGGCAAGCTAAAGGCTCTCAACAGAGCACACAGCTCCACTCAGGCAAAGGAGGCGATCATCAATGCCGACAAGCTTGGCTTTGAGCATATCTCTTTGGATCTGATATATAACTTTCAAGGTGACAGCAAGGAGCTGCTAAAAAGCGATATTGACCAAGCCTTTGAGCTGCCTATAGATCATATATCTGCCTATGAGCTAACCATCGAGCAAAACACTCCATTTTATGCTACACCACAAGCAAAACAGGATAACGAAGAGTTGGCTTTTTGGGTGGCCGAAGAGATCACACATAGAGGTTTTGAACATTATGAGATATCAAATTTTGGCAAATACCAAAGCAGACACAACAGAGGCTACTGGATGCTCAAAGATTATATAGGAGTTGGAGCTGGGGCTGTGGGTTTTAGGCAAAATGAGAGATACTATCCACAAACAAATATCGAAGCCTTTATCCAAGATCCGCTAAAGGTATCAACCGAGCATCTAAGCAGCGATGAGATCTTGACCGAAAAGATATTTTTGGGACTTAGATCCAATATCGGCATCCAACAAGATATCCTAAATAGCGATATGCAAAAAAGAGCCAAGATAGCAGTGGATGAGGATAGGCTTACATACCGAGATGGATATTTTTACAACAAAAACTACTTTATAAGTGATGAGATAGCACTCTATCTGCTTGGATAGGCATAAATAACTATAAGAGTTTAGGATATTCTGATAAAATATCACAAAATAAAAAAGGCTTGCTATGTTTGGGATGGGATTTACCGAGATCCTCTTTATTGCTGTTGTTGCCATTATATTTTTGGGTCCTGATAAACTGCCTGAGGCGATGATCCAAATAGCCAAATTTTTTAACAATCTCAAAAAGACAGTCAACGAAGCCAAATCTACCTTTGAGCAAGAGGTCAATATCAACCAACTCAAAGAGGAGGCTCTCTCTTATAAGCGAACTATAGAGGATGATATCTCAGGTTTCAAAAACGCTGCCGGCGATCCCTTGAGGCAACTAAATGAATCGCTTACCGAGATAGATGATGAGATCAGATCGGTTGATTATAAACGAGGCAAAAATATTGCAGAGGGACTAGAAAGAGACAAGCAAGCATCAATCAAACCACAAGGGGCAGACTCCAAAGAGGAAAAAGCCAAGAAAAAAGCCAAAAAATCCAAGAGCGAGAAAAAAGATATAGCCACCAAAGAGAAAGATAGTAGCGAGGATAATGCATAATGTTTGAGAGTATGCGTCCACATTTGGCTGAACTTCGCCTAAGGCTTTCTATATCTATTGCTGCGGTGTTTGTGACTTTCATATTGGCGTTTAGCTTTCACAATGCTATTCTTGATTGGGTGACAAAGCCCCTCAATAAAGCTCTCGTGCAAGTTGGCAACATAATAGAATCACAAAACAAAACAGAGTGGAAGATCAAAACCAAAGAGAGCATCAAGAAAGACAAGACAAAAAGACCCAGCCAACTCTCAAAGCAGGCTCAAATTGATCTAGAAAATGCCGCAAAAGTCGCCGATCCCAAACTGGCACCTCTATTGATATCTGCTTCAAGCACCCTCAAAAAGCTAACAGATGAGATCAAATATCTTGATGATAGGATCACCAAAGTAAAATTTCAAGGCAAAATCACTACCCACCAAGTAGGCGGAGCCTTTTTTGTAGCACTCAAAGTATCGGTATTTGCTGCGATCATATTTGCTCTGCCTGTGATACTGTGGCAGCTGTGGCTGTTTATCGCTCCGGGTTTGTATGACAATGAAAAACGACTTGTACTTCCGTTTGTCTTTGGCGGTACCATTATGTTTGCGATCGGAGTGCTGTTTGCCTACTATATAGTGACTCCGTTTGGATTTCAGTTTTTGATCACCTTTGGAGCTTTTTTATATACTCCTCTGATCAATATAGAGGACTATGTGGGATTTTTTACTAAGATTTTGATCGGTTTTGGTATCGCTTTTGAGCTGCCTGTCGTTGCATCATTTATGGGTATGCTAGGTATCATAACCGATAAGACTTTGATCGGGTTTTTCAAATATGCGATTGTAATCATCTTTATAGTCGCGGCACTGCTTACACCTCCTGATGTGCTCACTCAGATACTTATGGCAGCACCGCTAATCATCCTCTATGGTGCATCTATTTTGCTTCTAAAGATTATCAATCCGGACAAAGAGGAGCCAGAAGAGGAAGCAGATGAAACATCACAAGAAGTTGCATCGGTCAAAAAATGAACCCGGAACTCCTGACAAAAAGCTATGATTATAATCTGCCTTCACAGCTCATAGCTTCCCATCCGCTTCATCCGGCAGACAGTGCCAAACTTTTGGTATATGATAGAGCTAGCGAGACAATCACGCATACTACATTTAGACATCTGTTGGAGTTTTTGCCAAAAGAGTGCGATATCTTCATCAACGATACCAAAGTGATCAAAGCACGGATATTTGGACTCAAAGAGAGTGGCGGCAAGGTGGAGCTACTGCTAAACAAGCCAATAGATGCCTACAGCTACCAAGTGATGATCAGAGGTCGTGTTAAAATAGGCACCAAGTTATTTTTTGAAAATAGCCTCAGGGCTGAAGTCTTATCGCTCAATAGTGACGGCTCAAGAGTTGTAAGGTTTTTTATAGATGACAAAGATCTGAGATTTGAGGAGCTTGTTCAGATACTAGACAAGATAGGACATATCCCTCTGCCTCCATACATACAAAGAGAAGATAGCAAAGAGGATGAGCAGGATTATCAAACACTTTTTGCCAAACAAGATGGTGCCGTGGCTGCACCTACAGCTTCTTTGCACTTCACTCCTGAGCTTTTTGAGCAGATGAAAAGAGAGCACGACACATATACCCTGACACTTCATGTGGGAGCCGGCACCTTCAAGCCCGTAGAAGCAGAGCAGATCTTGAAGCATCCGATGCACTCTGAATACTTCAACATACCAACGCAGAGTCAAGAGATCCTAAAAAGCGATAGAGATATCTTGGCAATAGGCACCACGGTAACGCGAACGATAGAGTATTTTGCAAGAGAGGGCAAAAGCAGTGGCGAGTGCAATCTATTTTTGCACCCAAACAACCCCCCTATTCGGGTAAATCATCTGCTTACCAACTTTCACCTGCCAAAGAGCACTCTCATTATGCTTGTTTCTGCATTTATAGGCAGGGAAAAAACTCTAGCTCTATATCAAGAAGCGATAGATAAAAGATATAGATTTTTCTCATATGGAGATGCAATGCTGATTTTATAATGAAAAAAATTTAAAAAATCTATTTTTTTAATACTATTTAATATTTGTTTAAAGTTTTATATCATATAATATGAATGTAGTTGTTCAGGGAGCCATCATGAAGTCATTTTTCTTCCTTTTGATTCCTTTTCTCCTCCTCTCCCTGAGCGGCTGTTCTCCAAAATATGATTACACTGTTCATAAACCAAAAATCAAATACAAAAAACCATCCCGTGATGCACTAGCACGCACACTCAAAGAGAAGCTTGGCTC
>CAZVPN010000044.1:3708-6410 GCA_964628135.1 uncultured Campylobacterales bacterium | reverse complement strand
TTGGGCAAACCTACTACGAGAGTATCTATATCCCACTCTTGCAAAAATCTTTTTACTTCAGAGGCTGCTTGGTTTCTGTTTTTTCTGATGATGGCATTTTGGGGTATGACAGTAGAGCCGTCCAGACAGATTGCTACGCCTATTCGCTTGAGTCCTATATCAATAGATGCTATTTTTTTCATTTTCTAAGCCCTATCGTGCTTCTCATTCTATCTATCCTTCTATTTGCCTGCTCTATTCTTGATTTGCTGATTTTACCCTCGGCAATAAGCTCTTTGACTACTGCTACTAGCTTGGATATTTTGACCTCGTGTCCGGGTGAGAGTTGATTACCAAAGAGCAAAATATCCACACCGGCATTGATACTTAGACGCAAAATATCTTTGAGTTTATAGTGCTTGCTTATCGCACCCATTTGCAAATCATCACTAATGACCACACCATCATACCCTAGTTTTTTTCTGAGTAGATTATGCACGACTTTGTATGAGAGTGATGCGGGATATCGGCTATCTAGCCTGCGATTGAATATATGTGCTACCATGATCGAATCAATATTGTCAAGATCATTTAGATACTCATATGGCTCAAGCTCTTTAACCGACCATAAATTTGTCACATCGACAAAGCCTTTGTGAGTATCACCCAAACTTGAGCCATGCCCAGGAAAATGTTTGAGTGAGGTCAAGACTCTATTTTGTCTCATTGCATCGATAAATATCTTGTCATAAGCAGCCACCCTCTCTGCATCTTTGCCAAAACTTCTACCTACCTTGACAATAACACGATTTTTGGGATTTATCGCCAAATCTGCAACCGGTGCAAAATTATAATTGATACCATACTCATGCAACTCTTTTGCCATTTGTGTATAAATCCTTTTGGCGTATTGTCTGCCTCTTTTTGAGACTAATGATGCTTTTGGATAATTGTTAGCAAAACCACTCTTGCTTTTGAGCCTTTGCACCAAACCACCCTCTTCGTCTATGGCAATAAGTGGCTTATGAGAGCATCTACCAAGTTGGCTAGTTAGGTGTTTTAGCTGAGATGGTGAGCTTATATTTTTGGCAAGATTATGTTTGGTCGGATGCCTATCAAACAAAATCACACCACCCAAACCCACATCACATATATCATGCATCACGGCAGAATTGCTAGGTGCATCTGTGCCATAAAATCCCAATATAAACATATCAGCAATCTTGCGATCTAGACTTTTAGCTAGTAGCATGGCGGCAGAAAGCATTAGCATAATAAATATTTTTTTCATAACGATATTATACCCATTAACATTAAGTTTAGAATATATGATATAATTTTGCCTACTATTACAAAAAAGGAAATAGATGAAGTTTTTGCAACTAATACTCTCTGTGGTTTTGCTTACAGGGCTATCATATGCTCAAAATAGAAAAGATGACACCAATGCATCAACCCAAAAAAATACCAAACAGGAAAAAATAAAACTGCCAAAATGGGCTAAAATGGATCAATTTAACATCAAGACTACAAAAGGCTACGATGTCCATCTACTCTCCACCAAAAAAGGATATCTTTTCGATAAAGGCAAAGGCAAGGTAACTATGCTCATTTTAATAGAGAGTCACTGCAAAAGCTGCCCAGGATGGCTAAACAAAATAGAAAAAATACAAAAGCACTATGGCAAAAAGATGAAAGTGTATGTATTGGCTATAGATAATGTTGACAAAGAGAAGTTGGAAAAAGCTATCAAAAACAAAACTATAGGTCCAAAGGTAATGAAAAAAGTGATAACAGACAACAATGCATTTCTAAACAAATATGCCAAAAAGCATCATATCTCGCTACCCGTCATATCTATAATGTCCACTGATCAAAACTTGCAATTTGCTATGCAAACGATTTATAAATATCAATTTTTCAAGCCCAGAGGCAAACTCATAAGAGGCGGGGGACTACCGTATAATATTATATTCGGACCACAAGGGCAGACTGCCGGTATCACAGTTGGAGTATCTGAGTCAAAGGCTTTCCAGGATTATATTGGTAAAATTATCCAGCACTACAAAATCAAATAAAAAGGTATAACATGAAAAAACTAATCTCAATACTAACAATGATACTGCTTACTACCACTATAGCAAATGCCGGTCAAAACGATAATACAATTACCCTCAAGACCATAAACAACAAAACTATCCATATTTTAGGAAATGACAAAGGATTTATAATTCCGGAATACAAAGGAAAAATAATGTTTGTTGAATTTTGGGGTACGCATTGCCCTCCATGCTTAATGTCTATACCTCACTATATAGATTTAACAAAAAAATATGGCAAAGATATAGCTATTTTGGCAATCGAGGTTCAGGATACATCAAAAGATAGACTAAAGGCTTTTGTTGCTGCCAAAGGTATCAATTATGATATAGTGGATTATCGCACAGGTTACTATTTTGTGCAGTATATAGCTCAAAGAGCCCAATGGAAAGGCTCTATCCCTCTCCTTTTGATACTTGACCAGAAAGGTGTCGTTCAGATCATACAGCCGGGTCTAATACCGGAAAACCAACTTGAGACAGTCATTAAATCTATGATCAAAAAGGCAAAATCCACATCAAGCAAACCATCAAAAGAGCAGAACAAAACCACAAAACCAAAACAAACAGCATAATCGAACAACCGGGATCCCCACCCGGAAAAACCTACCCCTAATCCCTAAA
>CAZVPN010000044.1:0-3608 GCA_964628135.1 uncultured Campylobacterales bacterium | reverse complement strand
AAAACCTACCCCTAATCCCTAAACCCGCTATCTCAATAACACCCTTCCATCCTCCACAATAATAGTTCCCTCAAGTTCAGCCTCATATACTCTGTTTCCAAACCTTAGCAATGCCTCATCAAGTGTTGGGTGTTGCTGACAAAAGTAATAAAATTCATCTTTTGGAATATTTGATGTAACAATATTCCCAAACATTGCTGCAAACTCATCTACATTATATATCGCCTTTGCCTCTGCACCGGCAAGCAAACTGTTTGTTCCTCTGCTTTGACCTATACAGTGAGGGAGGACAAATATCTGTTTGTTCATCTGCCGCGCATACTCCACGGATCTCATCGAACCACTATTCTCATCAGCCTCAGTCACTATCAGCACATCGCCCAATGCCACAACCAGCTCATTGCGCAAAACAAAACTCCAGTTTGTTGCCTTGAATCCATTATCAAACTGACTAAGTATCAGACCTTTATTTTCAATGCTCTCTATCAGTTCCCTATTGACTGCCGGATATCTCATGTCTATACCGGAGGGGAGCACAGCAATAGTATTGTCTGCACCGGCTCCGCGATGAGCTATGGCATCCACTCCCATAGCCGCTCCACTGACAATCACCACTCCTCTTTCGGCAAGTGCCTTGGCTATTTCATGTGTAAATTGCTTGGTGTATTGGGATGGTTTGCGACTCCCCACTATAGAGACCTTTGGACGATCCAATAGAGACAAATCACCCCTGTAGGCAAGTTGCTCCAAGGGCTTTTTCATCTTACTCAATATTGACTTATCTATAATATTTTTACTCATTTGCTATCTTGTTTTTTATAATTATAAAATATTTTTTGTCACTATGGTGAATATATGACAAATTGTCATATTTTTGGTAACATGATTCACAATCAGGTATTATCATCAAAAAAAGTGAATATCAGTTATTGCATCTCATTACCGAACAGACTAATATATTTTGCATTTGATGGCATGACATCAACTCCACTTTACGATATAATACGCTATTGCTACAGGAGGTCAAATGAATACGATTCAAACCATTACAGAGTTTTTTGGCTGGTGTTCTGTTATCAATATTGGATTATTGTTGCTTGCATCTATTATACTTATTTTTACGAGAACCTTGGTCGCCAAAATCCATGGCAAGATGTTTGAACTTGATGAACAGTATTTGTCAAAAGTCTATTTTAAATTTTTAGCACAATATAAGCTTGCAATCATTGTATTAAATGTCACCCCATATATTGCCTTGAAGATTATAGGTTGACAATAAAAGATTATTAGCAAAAATCGGGTAGAATAAAATCCGGAAAATTAGATCAAAAAGGTGTATATGGTGCGTTTAATTGTCGGTTTTTTCGTCTATATTGCCTTATCAGCCTATGCATTTGCCGATACCCTCAAGATAGCCGCAGCTGCCAATCTAAGCTATGGTATCAAAACGCTATCAACTGAATTTCTCAAAACTCATCCTGATATCAAGATAGACACAATCATAGCAAGTAGCGGCAAATTAACCGCTCAGATCATGCACGAAGCCCCTTATGATATCTTTCTCTCAGCCGATATGAAATATCCCCAGAGATTATATACAACAAAATTTGCATCCTCAAAACCAACTCTTTATGCTCAAGGCAGACTCATACTGCTAAGCACCAAAGATAGGGATCTTGATCAAAATCTGACAATTTTACAAAGCAAAAGCATCAAGACAATAGCCACTGCCAACCCTGGCACTGCACCATACGGTATAGCTGCCAAAGAGGCGATGCAGCATGCCGCTATTTATGATGCTATCAAAGATAAATTTATATACGGTCAATCGATATCTCAAACTCTAACATACACACTCAATGCAGCAGATATAGGACTTGTCGCCAAATCGTCGATCCTAAATCCCAAGCTCAAAAATCTCAAACATGGCAAAAATTGGATAGATGTCAACCCATCTCTATACAAAGCCATAGATCAGGGTATGGTGCTGCTCAAAAACGGCTCATCTCCCAAAAGTGCCAAGCTTTTTTATGATTTTATCCTTAGCCAAAAAGGCAAAGAGATATTGAGACAATCAGGGTATACCACGCCATGAGTAGCAGCTTTGATATCACCCCGTTTGTGCTCTCATTCAAACTTGCCGCCACTGTGACTATACTGCTGTTTGTATTTGTTTTGCCCCTAGCTTGGTATCTTGCCAACACTAGATCAAAGCTCAAGCCATTTATAGAGAGTATAGCTGCTATGCCGATAGTCTTGCCACCATCTGTATTGGGCTTTTATCTGCTTGTGCTCTTTGCACCCAACTCCACAATCGGCACATTTTTGCATCAATATTTTGATATCAAACTGCTATTTAGCTTCAGTGGGCTTGTGGTAGCGAGTATGATCTACTCTCTTCCATTTATGTTGCAGCCTTTGCAGAGCGGTCTTGAGAGTTTGGATAGACAGATGTTAGAGGCATCATATCTTGCCGGCAAAAGCAAACTGACTACTCTATTTAGAGTCGCACTGCCCAATATGAAACCGGCGATGCTAAGTGCACTTGTTATTACATTTGCTCATACCGTAGGCGAATTTGGCGTGGTGCTGATGGTGGGCGGCAGTATCCCCGGTAAAACTAGAGTAGCATCTGTAGCAATATATGAGATGGTAGAGAGTCTTGATTATCACAATGCCCATATCTATAGTGCCATTATGCTATTTATCAGCTTTGCTGTTTTGCTCTCCGTCTATCTATTTAACCGTCGATACAACCACTCTATAGGAGTTGGCAGATGATAGATATAGATATCAGTAAGAGCCTAGATGGTGCAAGCGGCAAGATGGATCTTGAGATCAAACGCACTATCCAAGAGGGGCAATTTGTAGCACTCAGCGGAGAGAGTGGCAGCGGCAAAACCACACTTCTTCGCATCATAGCTGGGTTAGAGAGTGCTAAGGGTAATATCAAAGTCGGCAATGAAGTGTGGCTAGAAGGTTCTTTCTCTTTGTCTCCCCAAAAACGCAAAATCGGCTTTGTGTTTCAAAGCTATGCACTATTTGAAAATATGAGTGTAGAGCAAAATCTATTGTATGTCAACAACGACAAAAAGCTATCTGAGAAGCTACTATCTATCACAGATCTAACCGGACTCAAACATAGACTCCCATCCAAGCTAAGCGGTGGACAAAAACAGAGAGTCGCACTATGCAGAGCTATGATGCGGCGACCAAAAATCCTTTTGATGGATGAGCCTCTATCTGCTTTGGATCCTTCGATGCGTCTCAAGCTTCAAGATGAGATACTAAGACTCCACAAAGAGTTTGACATCACCACCATAATGGTCAGCCACGACCCAGGCGAAATATACAGACTTAGTGACAGAGTATGGAGGATAAGTAACGGCAAAATCACCACTGACGGCGATCCCAAAGAGATACTTATGCCAACCCAAGATAGCCAAAAACTATCACTTTATGGAGAGATTATCGATATCATCAAAGATAGCACTACCCACAAAGCCATAGTAGTCATAAACCAACAGATAGTGGAGATCAAATTAAACTCAGATAGTGCAAAAGAGCTAAATGTAGGCGATAGAGTGAGCGTGAAGATTGAGGCGTTT
>CAZVPN010000043.1:0-10644 GCA_964628135.1 uncultured Campylobacterales bacterium | reverse complement strand
TTTGGGTTGTTGTGTTTGCCGAATCCTATGGATTGTAGCTGTTTTAGGTATGCTATGAGGGCTTGGTTGAAGTCTGGGTTGGCAGATAGGCGGTTGATGTGATAATCAAATGCTCCTGAACGATAGACTTTGAGAGTGACCGATATAGTCTCACCTGCGAAATTGACCTGTGCAGGCCAGCCTCTGAGTTTTTGTTCTATGGAGGCAAAGTAGGCATTTTTGACACCCTTGCCGCTGTTGCTGTTTTTTTGTGCATCTGCCAAGATTTGTGATGCACTTTTGTGAGGTTTGGTTCTCTTTTTGGCTTGAGTTTTGGAAGCTTGCGGCCTGATAGATGAAAATAGAGACTTTGTTTTGATCTTTTTGGCTGCTTTTTTGCTGTGTTTGACTCTTTTATGTGGTTTTGGGGAGGTTATATTTCTTATTTTTTTCTGGTGTCTTCTCTTGGATTTTTTGCTCTTTGCTTTTTGTGAACCTGCCAGCGATACATCTAGCCTCTGGCTAGTTTTGTTTACATAATGAGTAGAATTCTCTTCATTTCTGTAATTAAAATAATAGATAATCACTATAACAATAAGCAAATATATGCCAAAAGCGATCGCTCCTGAGATTAGTTTGAAGTTGTCTCTCATCACTCTGTAATCAGCGATACCTTGGTAAAGCCGACATCCTTGACGCTTTTGAGCAGATACATTACATCTTTGTAGGGCAGGGATTCATCAGCTCTGATAAAGACATCACTTTTGAAATTGTATTTTTTGGATTTGAGCATAAAATTGTCTGCAAAATCCTTTAGATTGTAGGTATCTTTACCAAGATATATTTTTCTATTTTTATCCATTCTGATGGTGATTGTCGCTGTTTTGCTCTGGACTTTGCTGTGTGTGCCTTGCGGCAAAGTGATCTGCTCTTCATAATTGATAGTAGGTGCCGTGATCATCAAGATAGACATCAAAACAAGCATCACATCTACAAGAGGTGTGATATTTAGCTCCGGATCATCATCCCAGGTAAACATCGCTATCACTCTCTTGTGATAAATCTTGTGGTTTCTTGCTCAAAAGTATATCCGCCTGTGAAGATAGAACTGAGTTTAGCTCGTATGCCTTGCGCTTGAGAATGAGATGAAAAGTGTATGCAAATATAGCCACGAAGATACCCACCGCCGTAGCAACAAGAGCTTCGCTGATAGCTGGAGCTACCACTGAGAGTGCAGCTGTTTTTTGCCCACTTAGCTTACTAAATGTCTCAAGTATCCCCACAACTGTCCCAAAAAGTCCAATAAAAGGCGATGTAGATGCTGCGATAGAGAGTAGTGTCAGACCTTTGGTGGATGCACGCACAGTATCACTGATAGCAGCCTTCAAAAGCTCTGGTGTCAAAGATACGGATCGTTTGAGATAGGCACTGATAACAGAGAGTTTTGATGGCATATCGGAGCGACCCATATATAATCTTGAGAGAGAATCAGATTCTAAATCAAGTCTATTTTGCAAGAGTCTATATCGATAGATAAATATCCACAAGACTCCCACAAAATATATCGAGAGAAGAGTAATAACAAAAATAGTGATAGCACTACTTTTGGACAGATAATCAAATAACATAAAGGGTTTATTTTCCTACTTTATCGAGCTTGCCCATTGCTGTTGCCATAGCAGTGTTTGAAACCTCTGCACTTTTGAGTAGATCTTTTGCAGCCTCAAGCCTGCCTGAGAGACTTCCCTCTTCATCATTGACAGCTACTGCTCCATTGACAATACAAAGCACTTTGTTTTCATCTACCTTGACATATCCGCCGTCAATAGCAACAACAATTTCCTTATTATTTGCCGTGTCAATATCGATCACACCGGCATCAAGCAAAGATACAAGCGATGAATGCTCAGGTAGGACACCAAACTCGCCTTGTTCTCCAGGGAGTGTTACTTGTTTGATATCGTCGTTATAGATGACACCACTTGGAGTAACAATCTCCAAATTCATAGTTTTCATCAGCTTATCCTTAGATCAAAAGAGGCAGACTATGCTGCTTTCTCTTTCATTTTTTCTGCTTTTGCAACAGCCTCATCCATGCTACCTACCATATAGAATGCAGCTTCTGGAAGATCATCATACTCACCAGCAAGCAAGCCTTTGAAGCCTTTGATAGTCTCTTCTAGTGTGACATACACACCTGGGCTGCCCGTAAACACTTCAGCGACATGGAATGGCTGTGAAAGGAACTTCTCAACCTTTCTTGCTCTCTCAACTGTCTTTTTATCCTCTTCGCTAAGCTCATCCATACCAAGAATAGCAATGATATCTTGAAGATCTTTGTATTTTTGGAGGATCTGCTGAACGCCTCTTGCTACCTCATAGTGCTCATCACCAATGATTTGTGGATCAAGCATTCTAGATGTAGAATCAAGTGGATCAACCGCAGGATAGATACCCTTCTCTGCAATAGCACGATTTAGAACCGTAGTAGCATCCAAGTGTGCAAATACAGATGCAGGAGCTGGGTCGGTCAAGTCATCCGCTGGGACATATACAGCCTGAACAGATGTAATTGAACCTTTTGTTGTAGATGTAATTCTCTCTTGGAGTTTACCCATCTCAGATGCAAGTGTAGGTTGATAACCAACGGCACTTGGGATACGACCAAGGAGTGCAGACATCTCAGCACCACTTTGAGCAAATCTAAAGATATTATCGATAAACATCAAAACATCAAGACCCAACTCATCACGGAAATACTCAGCCATTGTAAGACCTGTAAGAGCGATTCTGTTTCTTGCTCCTGGAGGCTCACTCATTTGACCATAGCAGAGTGCAACTTTGTCCAAGACATTTGACTCTTTCATCTCATGATAGAGGTCATTACCCTCTCTTGTCCTTTCACCAACACCGGCAAATACAGAGTATCCGCTATGCTTCATAGCGACATTGTTGATAAGCTCCATAATGATAACAGTCTTACCGACACCTGCACCACCAAATAGTCCGACTTTACCACCTTTTGCATATGGTGCTAGTAAGTCAACAACCTTGATACCTGTCTCAAATACCTCTGTTTTGGTGCTTTGATCCTCAAATGGAGGCGGATCTCTGTGTATTGGCCAACTCTGCTTAGCCTCAACAGGAGCGCCATCATCCACAACATCACCTATAACATTGAAGATACGACCGAGAACCTCTTCGCCTACCGGAACTTTGATAAAGTCACCTGTAGCTCTAACCTCTTGACCTCTAACAAGACCCTCACTCATATCCATTGCAATAGTTCTGACGCGATTATCACCCAACTGGATAGCAACCTCAAGCACAAGCTTAGTTTCTTTTCCATCTACTTTGATTGTAGTCTCTAACGCTTCGTTCAATTTTGGAAGATAATCATCAAACTCTACATCGATTACCGGTCCAAGCACTTGTATAATTTTACCTGTCATATTTTCTCCTCTTTGTTATTTCATAGACTCAACACCACTGATGATCTCTATCAGCTCAGTCGTGATCGCCTCTTGTCTTGCTTTGTTGTATTGGATAGTTAGTTTGCCTACCATCTCTTTGGCATTGTTGGTAGCTGACTCCATCGCCTGCATTCTCGCACTGTGCTCTGCTGCAAGAGAATCTATCAGTGCATAATACATACCATACTCAAGATATCTCTGCACCAAAGCTTCAAGCAGTGTATCGTCATCATCCGGCTCCAATTCCAAGTCAGAAGTAGAAACTGCCTCTACAGATACCTTTGAGGCATCTACAGGCACCGCCTGCCCTTCTCTGATCTCTTGGGTAATCATGTTTACATATCCATTATGGATAATGATCACTTTGTCGGTATCTCCATTCATATAATCATCCACAACACCACTGATAAACTCTGCTGCTCTCTTATAAGTAGGAGCGGAGCTTAGATCATCGATAGTTTGAAGCATCTCTATATTGTTGAAGTTGAAATATGAGATACCCTTTTTACCTATTGCCCTAAGTCTGACTTTTGTGCCTTTGTCACCATACTCTTTGAGTAATTCATTGACTCTCTTGATAGTCTGCGAGTTGAATCCACCACACAGACCTTTGTCAGCTGTGATAAATACAATATCTACAACTTTTGGATTTTTGACCTCTTTGAAATATGGATTATCCAATGCATCGCCTTTTTTGGCAATGTTTGAGGCAATCTCCTGAATCATCTCTGTAATTTTGGCAGCATAGACTTTGGACTGTTCGGCAAGCTCTTTGGTTCTGTTAAGCTTGGCAGAAGATACCAGCTTCATAGCCCTAGTAGTCTTCTGTGTATTCTTAACGCTTCCTATCTTGCGTTTTATCTCTTTTAAGCTAGCCATTTTTTGTCTCTCTTACGCAGCAAACTGCTTTTTGAACTCATCTATTGCATCTCGCAACTCAGCTTCAGTAGTATCATCAATCTTTTTGTTGGTTCTGATTGAATCAAGAATATTTGAATATTTTGCATCCATAAATAGCATAAGCTCTTTTTCAAACTTACCGACAGATGCCACAGGCACATCATCTAGATAGCCTTTTGTTCCGGCAAAGATAGAAACAACCTGCTTCTCTACAGGAACCGGAGAGTAAGGAGGCTGCTTGAGTATCTCAACCATTCTCTCACCTCTCTCTAGCTGATGGCGGCTATGCTCATCAAGATCACTTGCAAACTGAGCAAATGCCTGAAGCTCACGATATGATGCAAGGTCTAGTCTCAATGTCCCTGCAACCTGCTTGGTAGCTTTGATCTGAGCAGCACCACCAACCCTAGATACCGACAAACCAACATTGATCGCAGGTCTGATACCTGAGTTGAAGAGATCAGTCTCTAGGAATATCTGACCATCGGTAATAGAGATCACATTGGTAGGGATATATGCAGATACATCTCCGGCTTGCGTCTCAATAATAGGGAATGCTGTAATAGAACCTGCTCCAAGCTCATCACTAAGCTTGGCAGCTCTCTCCAAAAGTCTTGAGTGTAGATAGAATACATCACCCGGATATGCTTCACGACCCGGAGGTCTTCTCAAGATCAATGACATCTCTCTGTATGCAACAGCATGCTTGGATAGGTCATCATAGAAGATAACTGCATGTCTTGAATTGTCTCTATAATACTCAGCCATTGTCACACCGGCATATGGAGCCAAGAATTGCATAGCAGCAGGATCAGCAGCACCTGCATTGATGATGATCGTATAATCCATAGCTCCATGCTCTTCAAGCTTTTTGACGATAGATGCTACCGTAGATTGCTTTTGGCCTATAGCAACATATACGCAGATAACATCTTGACCTTTTTGGTTGATGATAGTATCGATTGCCAAAGTGGTCTTACCTGTTTGTCTGTCACCGATGATCAACTCTCTTTGACCACGACCAACCGGAACTAGAGCATCGATTGCCTTGATACCTGTCTGAAGTGGCTCATGGACTGACTTTCTATCCATGATCCCCGGAGCCTTCTCTTCCACAAAACGCTCTTCGCTTGCTTCGATTGGACCTTTGCCGTCAAGTGGTTCACCGAGTGGATTGACAACACGACCGACCAATGCATCACCTACAGGTATCTCAAGGAGTTTGCCAAGTCTCTTGACTGTCATCCCCTCACCTATACCATCTGTGCTACCAAGCACAACGATACCTACGCTTGCCTCTTCGAGATTGAGAACCATACCTTTGACGCCATTGTCAAATTCGATCATCTCACCTGCCATTACATTGCTGAGACCATATACTTTGGCAATACCGTCACCTATGCTGACTACCTTACCAACCTCATTTATATCTACGCTGATTTCAAAATTTTCAATTCTCTCTTTGATGATAGAACTAATTTCATCTGCTTGCAATTTAGCTGCCACCTCTTCTCCTTTCTATTGTTGTATTAAAATGCTTTTTGGATATAGTCAAGTAGAGCACTCTTGACTTTGTCTTTAGAAAAATTGAGCTCCAATCCCAAATCTTCCACCTCTGCTTTTACGCCGTTTAGATCGCTATCAACTTGTTCCAATTCGATTTTGGCACCACTATATTTGGACAGTGCCTCTTCGATCTTGCCAAGTTCTGTTTTGTCCAATTTGCTATTGCTCTCAATTTTACCGACAAAGCTATTGGATGCTCTCTTTTGTTCAAATTTCAAAATAGAGACAAGCTCAGGTATCAGGTCGAGTCTGCCCTTTTCACCCATCACCTTGATCAAATTCAAAATATGAGAATCGGCTTTTTTATCCAAAGCATCGATTATCATAGAGACTTTGTCATCACTCTTTATCAAAGGTGAGCCTATTATCTCTTTGGCTTTTGAGCCGGTAATTGCTTGAGATATATCATTTAGTATTGAGATATAATCTCCAATCTTGCTACTATCAGTCACATCCAAGAGTGCCTTGGCATATCTTTTTGCTATCAACTCTGTCATTACGCCACCTTCTTGGCAATGATATCGGCTACCTGCTGTTGCGAGACAGGGATATCATCGCTTGTGATATTTTCACCCAAGAGTGTTGATATGACCTCTTTGGTCGCTTTGCGGCTTTCATGCTCTATCTTTTCGTTATGAATCTTCTCTAGAGACTCAAGATCATTTGCGATATTTGCTTCGACTCTTTCTGCTATAAGTTTGGATTCATTTTCGGCATCTGCAACAATCTCTTTGGCTTTCTCTTCACTTTCGACCAACTCTTGCTCGGCTCTTTTTTTTGCCTCTTTGGCCTCTTGAAGTTTGGATTCGATCTCATTGAGCTGAGAAGCGATACCCTCTGTTCTGCCTTTAAAAAAGTTTTTGATAGGTGAAGCGACAAGATAATAAGCCAATGCAGCAAATATGATAAAGTTGAATATCCTTGGAATAAGGTCATTCTCTCTACCTGTCTGAGCAAAATATCTACTGCCCTCATGTTCGCCGCCTGCCATCAAAACCAAAGGCAACAACAACGCGGCAAACCATATTACTTTTTTACTCATTTCAATCCACCTCCTACAGTTGAGCAAATTTAGAGCTGAGGCTCTCTTTGATCTCAGGAATATGAGAAACCAAAGAGTTTTTGAGCTCCTCTTTCTCTTTGGCAAGTCTTGCCATAAACTCATCATAGCTCTTCTCTAGCTCTGACTGTTTTTTGCTAATTGCCTCCAAGCTCTTTTGCTTGCCCTCTTCAATAGCATCGTTGCGTATTTTTGCTGCTGTTGCTTTGGCGTTGTTGATATTGGCATTTGCTTTTACTATCAGCTCTTCACTGCTTCCGCCAACACTGCTCGCCTCTTTCATATCTCTAGCAATAGTAGCATCTCTGCTATCCATAAACTCCAACAACGGCTTATAGAGCTTGTTGTTGAGCCACACTAGAAGAAAAAGGAAAATCACAAGCGTCACCACCATTAGCAACGGACTTATATCTAGCATTTGCACTCCTCTCAAAAAATTTGGAATAATATATCAAATAGGGCGTTAAGGATGGGTTAAAAGATCATCTATTTTCAAGAAATGTAATAAATTTCATTACTTCATCTTCATTTTGTAACACTATTTCTATTTTGTTGTTTTTTATCTTGCTTTTTACAGGCAAAAGTTTTTCGATTATCTCTTTGTTCTCTTTTGATATTTTGAAACTTTTTTTGGACTCTTTTTTGATGCCATTGCCATTTTTGACTGACTTTATAAACTCTTCAGCATCTCTAACGCTAAGCTTTTGACCTATTATGGTATCGGTGAGAATTTTTTGCCTTTTTGACTCCAATCCTACCATCACTTTGGCGTGACCTTGGGTGATTTTGCCATCAATTAGTGCTTGAGCGACATACTCATCTAGTGATAACAATCTTAGAGTATTTGTGATTTGTGATCTACTTTTGTGAACTATTTGGGAGAGCTCTTCGTGTGTGATTTTATGGACTGTTATGAGCTCTTGATAGGAGTGTGCCAACTCAATCGGATTTAGATCTTCTCTTTGGATATTCTCAATGAGCGCAAGCTCACGCATCCTGATCTCATCATACTCTACATCCGCTATTATAGCCTTTATGGTATCTAAGTTTGCGAGTTTGTGTGCCCTCAATCTTCGTTCGCCGGCAACCAGAATATATCTTTCATCCAATGAAACCACGACGATAGGTTGCAGGAGTCCATGCTTTTTTATCGACTGGCTTAGTTCGGTCAATTTATCTTTATCGAAGTTTTTTCGTGGCTGATATGGATTGGGGTCCACAAGTGATACCTCTATCTCGCTCACCATCTCTTCAAGATCTTTGGAGATTACTCCGTCTGCCGAAAACATCTCGCTCTCATAGGCTTCGCCGACCTCCTCCAGTATCGCGCCTAGTCCTTTGCCCAGTGCCATTCTAACCTCTCAATATAACGGAAGCAAGAGCCCTGTAGGCTTCGGCCCCTTTGGATTTGGATGCGTATAGTGTAACAGGCTTGCCAAAACTTGGACTCTCTGCCACTTTTACATTACGGGGTACTACTATGCTCTTTTTCTTATACTTAAAGAGTTTATCCTTAAAGTGATACTCCAGATCATCAAGTACCTGTTTAGATAAATTGTTTTGTTTTGAGTACATAGTCGGCAAGAAGCCTTTTATCTTGAGCTTTGGATTGATAGTCTTGCGCAGGAGCGACACGGTATTGAGTAGCTGTGCAAGCCCCTCCAAGGCAAAAAATTCACACTGTATCGGAATTATTACGGAGTCTGAAGCACTAAGTGAGTTGATAGTAATCGGTCCAAGCGCAGGCGGTGAATCAATAATAATAAAATCATATTTGTCAGAAATTTTATCAAGCTGCTTTTTTAGTATCAGCTCTCTGTTTTTCTTTCTTTTGTCATGAAACTCTTTTTCTATCCCCACCAAACCAATATTTGAAGGAGCCAAATGCAATCCCTCTATTGATGTTTTCAGTATGACATCTTCAAACTTCTTGGTCCCGATAAGTACATGATATATATTAAATTCATAATCACCTCTTCTATATCCGAGATTTGTGGTGGCATTAGATTGGGGGTCAGCATCTATCAGGAGAACTTTTTTCTTCTTTTGAGCCAGTGAAGCAGCGATATTGACAGCGGTAGTGGTCTTGCCTACTCCACCTTTTTGATTGGCTATGCTGATTATCTCGCTCATCTTAGACTATACACCTTCTTTTTATCAATTTCTATTGAACCATCATTGTGCAAAACAGCATCTTTCATATATAATTTCTTGCCGTCTGCATGAGTAAAATATGATTTGCTGGACTCAAATTCTATCTTGTATTGACTAAATACCTGCTTCCAATTTGGCTTTTTTTTCAACCTCTCGATCAGCATATTAAGTAGTATCAACGGATCAATATCGAGATTTAGGGCACTGTAGTTATTTTGATTTTTTTTTAGATTTACACCTATCCCTGCTATAAAAATGTTATTAATCTTTGTAGTAATTACTCCACCTACTTTTTGATCATCCATATATATATCGTTTGGCCACTTTAGCCATATATTTTTTTCAAACCCCCTTAGTATCTCTTTCATCAAAAAACCAAAATAGATAGAGGCAGACGCTGCAGGCAGATCAGTCGGCAGATCATTTTTGTGCATGGCAATAGAGGCAAAGAAATTTCCACTGCCGTTTTCCCATCTATTGTCTCTACTGCCTATGCCATCACTTTGGGAGGAGGCAATAACAGCAGATGGTATTTTGACTCTATGGGATCTCACTGCTTCGATGAGATATTTTTGGGTAGATGGGAGCGCATCAAAGGATAGTATTTCCAACTTTTATCCCCCTTCCTACGCAATATGCTTTCAGGCTCATCTCTTTTTTGCCTGAAGGCTGAAGTTTGCCCACTTTAAGCAGGCCATTTTTGCATCCGACAATACCACCTTCACCATCAAAAGATATCAGCTCAAAAGGGGTATGTTGGCTATCGCTATCGATTAGTTTCAAATCTTCAAACTTCAAGCCATTCTCAGCAAATATACCCGGCCATCCTTCAAAAGCTCTATATTTGTTATAGACCTCAATGGCATCCAAAAAGTCCACCAAACCATCACTCTTTTTGATCTTTTTGCAATAAGTAACTTTTATCTCATCCTGCTTAATCGGAGTTATATTTTCAAAATCTCTAATTGTCTCTAGCGTCAACTCTTTTGCATCATTTGTCAGCTGCTCAGTCAAAGCCTGCAATCTCATATCTGATGGTATCTCAAACTCTTTGATGCGAAGAATATCCCCACTATCAAGTCCCTCCTCCATCAGCATTGCCGTCACACCCGTGATGCTATCGCCGTTTAGCAATGACTGCTGTATAGGGCTGGCACCTCTATATTGTGGTAATATAGAGGCATGGAGATTGATGCAGGGAGCGATATCAAGGATACTCTTTGGCAATATCTGTCCAAAAGCAGCTACAATGATAAAATCGGGCCTTGCGTCTCGTATCCTCTTAACTATACCGTCATCACTGAGAGTAGTAGGCTGCAACACCTCTATGTTATTTTCTTGTGCCAGCATCTTGACAGGCGGGGGAGTCATAACTCTCTTGCGCCCCACCGGACGATCAGGCTGCGTCAATACCAAAGCAACATCCATATCCTCAGCACCTATCAACGTACCCAATATCTCCCTTGCATAATGGGGAGTTCCCATATATACTATTTTGTGTTTGTTGTTCAT
>CAZVPN010000042.1:0-10732 GCA_964628135.1 uncultured Campylobacterales bacterium | reverse complement strand
TAACCGTCTCTTTATAAATTTTATGGTAATATCGCGTTCCCAAAAAGTATTGATGAGTGCCAATTCCGTCATTAGTGGTAGTCGTCAGTACTTTGCGAAAAAGTATAAAAATAAGGAATAACATGACAGTAATCAGACTAACAAGAATGGGTAGAAAAAAGAGACCTTTTTATAGAATCGTGGTAACAGACAGCAGAAAAAGAAGAGATAGTGGTTGGATAGAGTCTATCGGATATTATAATCCTGTTTCTGATCCAAAAGAGATCAAGATCGATGAAGAGAGACTCAACTACTGGATCGGAGTAGGTGCACAGATGAGCCCTACCGTCAAAAGATTGGCAAAAAGATAAGATATCATGCCAAAAGATTTTGTGCTTGCATATGCAAAGCTAATCGTGGAGCATCCCGAAGCCCTCACGGTAGAGTGTGTCTCTCTTGATGACTCCATAGATGAGATCAGAGTCTTTGCAGATCCGGATGATGTGGGCAAGCTGATAGGTAAGGGTGGCAAGATGATCAACTCTATCAAGACGGTCATCTCCGGATGCAAAGCAAAATATGGCAAAAGTTATAGGGTCAATATAAAGGCTATAGAGTCATAATGACCCAAGATAAGCTCTTTATCGCTCAGGTTGGACGAACCGTCGGGCTTCACGGTGAGCTCAAACTTCATCTTCATACAGATTTTCCCCAACAATTTCAAGATGGCGTTACCTTCGATAGCAGCAGAGGCAAACTAACTATCAATCACTACAATCACAAAAAAGGCACGATATCATTTGTGGGATATGCATCTATGGAGGATGCAAAAAAGCTGACAAATGCCAAAATCTACTCCACAAAAGAGCAGACCAAAGATCTCTGTGAGCTAGAAGAGGGTGAGCATTTTTGGTTTGATATTATCGGTATGAGTGTTTATGACGGGGATTTAAACCTAGGTGTCGTCGCAGATATAGATAGGATGCTTGATACAGACTATCTCTCTATCAAAACCGAAAAGAATCTGATCCAAAATGGTATGCCAAAAGAGTTTTTGATCCCATATATCCCAAGATACATATTGAGCGTAGATGAGAGTAGCCAAAAGATCATCACAAAAGATACACTTCAGATATTGGAAGCAAGCTGATGAAGTGGACATTTGTGACTCTTTTTCCTCAAATCATTGATGGGTATTTTAGCGATTCTATACTGCGTAGAGCCATTGATGATGAGTTGATTTTTGTAGAGTATGTAAATCCAAGAGATTTTACCAAAGATAAGCACAATAAGGTGGATGAGCCAATGATTGGTGGCGGTGCAGGTATGCTTATGACACCTCAACCATTGGATGATGCACTCGGCAAAATCAAAAGAGAATCAAAAGAGGCATGTGTGATATTTCTATCGCCGGCAGGGAAGCCATTTAGGCAAAATGATGCAAAGAGGCTGGCAAAAAAAGAGCATATTGTTTTGGTAAGTGGTCGCTATGAGGGCATAGATGAGAGGGTGATTGAGATGCACGCAGATGAGATCTTCTCTGTCGGAGATTTTGTGCTCACAGGCGGAGAGCTTCCATCTATGGTGATATGTGATGCGGTATCTAGAAATATACACGGTGTGCTTGGTAATGAGGATTCTCTTGAGGAGGAGAGCTTCAATAGTGATCTTTTGGAGGCTCCCTCATTTAGCAAACCATTTACATACAAAGGGCTTGATGCTATTTCAGAGTTTCTAAAGGGAAATCATAGTAAAATCGCTGACTTTAAAAATCGGATGGCTTTGTCCAAGACAAAGTATTTCAGGCCGGATTTATATGCAAAAGCAAAGGCAAAACTATGAAAAACAAATACATAGAGAATTTTGAAAAAGCTCAACTAGAAGGCAAAAATGTGCCGGAGTTTAGAGCAGGTGATACTGTCAGAGTAGCCGTGACTATCAAAGAGGGCAACAAAACAAGAGTCCAAAACTTTGAAGGTGTATGTATAGCTATCAGAGGTGAGGGCACAGGTAGGACATTTAATGTCAGAAAAGTTGGTGCTAACGGTGTTGGAGTAGAGAGAGTATTCCCTTTATACTCTGAGAGTATCGATAGCATCACAGTAGTCAGACGCGGTAGAGTCAGAAGAGCTAAACTATTCTACCTAAGAGACAGAAAAGGAAAAGCAGCTCGTATCAAAGAGCTTCGCAGAAAATAGACCTTTTCTGCATCTTCTCAATTTATGCTATCTACTATCTCTAGTAAAATCCTTCGATTTATCCAATATATACTTGTTTTACTCTTTATTATATTTGAAGAGCTTGTATGGGAGACTTTTGCCAAGCCAATTTATGAGTGGGTAAAAGAGCTAAATATCCTGCAGCAACTACAAACAAAACTTGTGGGGGTAAATAGATATATCATTTTGATACTGTTTGTTTTGCTTTTTGTCATGGAGGAGATAGCAGGTATATTTGCAGGCTTGTTGTTTGTCAAAGGTCTAATGCTGCTTGGCATTTTGGTCTATATGCTGAGGATACCGATTGTTGGTTTTACCTTTTGGCTCTTTCACGCTACGGAATCAAAGCTGCTCTCTTTTGAGTGGTTCAAGTGGATCTACACTCTCATAGTGAGATTTTTTGATTGGGTCAAATCAAGAGATATATACAAAAAAGTGATGCAGATCAAAGCCTCTATCAAAGAGAATATCAAGATATACAAGCAGAGATATCTCTCAGGTAATGGCAAAATTGTCAGTGATCTCAAAAAACTATATCATATATTGAAAAGTAAATTTAAAAAAGCTCAAGATTAATAAGATCTGTTTTTTATAGCCTGTTTTGCCTCTCTATCAAGCGTTTTTGCTTTCAAGTCCGCTCTTTTGTCGTGCAGTTTTTTACCTTTGGCAGCAGCTATACTTACTTTGGCGTAGTTTCTTTCATTGAAGTATATCATCAGAGGCACTACCGTAAGTCCATCTTTGTGTATCTTGTTGTGTATCTTGAGCAGCTCCTTTTTGTGCAAAAGCAGTTTGCGGGCAGATCTGCTATCGCGACTATAGTGTCTATTGGTAGTCTCAAGTTGTGCTATATGGGCATTTAGCAGGTATAGTTCACCTTTGATAAATCGACAATAGGCATCATTGAGATTGGCACGCTTGGCACGAAGAGCCTTGACCTCTGCACCCTCCAAAACAATACCTGCCTCAAACTTCTCAAGTATCTCATAATCGTGTCTAGCTTTTTTGTTTTGTGATATTATATTTATACTCAATTTTTATACCTATTTTTCTGTAATTATACCATAGTGTAGATATTGGAACAATTTTTAAATAATGCTACTTATGTTGCAAAACTCATTAAATATCAGGATATAAAATTTTATTGATGTTGAAATGACATTAAAATAAAAATTATCAAGGAGTAAACAATGAAACGAGGATATATATCAATGGCTGTGGCTTCAGTTTTGTTTGGTGCAACAATTTCTATGGCAAATGCACAAATATCAAATACAAAGACAGTAGCACAGTTGAGTAAGACTTCAGTAGCAAATGCAACTAAAAGTGCTAACAAAAAGGCAGGTAAACTTGTCCAAGAGGCAATTGATTCATTGAAACAAACCCATAATGCTTTGTTGGCATTGGATAAAAATAAAAAGGATGAGGCAATCTCAGACATCGAAAAGGCTCTGGGTAAACTTGAGGTTGTGCTATCAGCAAAAGATGCACCTAAATTTTTGCCTATCAAGAGTTATGTGAATGTTAATGAGTTTGTGGGCACTAGCGATAGTATCAAGGCAACAATCAAGTTGGCTAAACAGTTGCTAGATGATGGCAAGGTGCAACAAGCAAGAGGAATTTTGATACCTCTAAGCAGTGAAGTGGATATCACCACTTTGAGTCTGCCGATGGTATCTTATCCAAACGCTTTAAAACTTGCTTCAAGCTATATACATAGCAACAAAATAGCAGAGGCAAAAGATGTTTTGGCGTTGGCGTTGAATACTTTTGATGAGACTACTATCATCGTGCCTATACCTTTGATGAAAGCTTCAGATCTGATAAATGCAGCATCCAATCTGGCAAAAAAGGATAAAGATTTGGCTCTGAAATATCTTGATGCTGCTAGTAAAAATCTAAAAGTAGCCCAAAACCTTGGATATGTAAGCAAGAGTCAATTTACATACAAAGAGATGCAACAAAAAATTAGCGATATTGAAAAAGAGATCAAAGGTAAAAACAAAGCTGAGAAACTATTTGAAAGTCTAGAAAATAAGATAAAAGATTTCAAAGATAAAGTTTTCTCCCCTAAAAAGTAGTTATTAGGATTTGATCCTAAAAAAACTACTTCCGCTACCGCTAAAAAACCATCCGTCTCTATCCTCAAGCAGCTCAAGCTGAGGATAGGCGATCATGGCGGCTGGATAAAGATCGTTTAGCACTACCGGATCGGCTACCACATTGAGCAGTGTCTTTGAGTCTAGCTGCTCCCAACCAAAGTATGACGCAGGATTGATATTGTCAAATAGATATCTTTTGAATGTCTTGTAAACCTCTGTGGTATCACAAGCTATATCAGGTGTGCGTATCTCTATATCCAGAGCCTCCTCTTTAAACGGCAAGACAATATCGCCAAAGCCTTTGACATTGGCAGATGGGTAGTTGTAGATAAAAAATGGCAAATCTGCTCCTATTTTGCTAGCTATTTCAGCCAATGTATCTGTGTCTATATCAAGCCGGCATACCTCATTGACAAGCCTCATAAAGGCAGCTGCATCTGAGCTACCCCCTCCCAATCCCGCTTGAGATGGTATCTTTTTGTCCACTACAACTTTGTGCTCGGCAAAAAACTTATCCAAGACCGGATCTTGCGTGTGCTCCTTGAGGGCAACAAAAGCTTTGTAGATAGTGTTTGAGTGCAGGGGTATATCCTCAAAGCCCTCTAGAGTAAAACTATCGCATTTTGATGGAGTGAAGGTGATGGTGTCATATAGATTTTCAACCCTCATAAATCTAGAGAGCAGCGTATGATAACCATCTTCGTGTCCGGTGATTTTGAGAAAAATATTGACTTTGGCGTGTGCCTTGATGCTGTGCATAACAAAAACCCTTGTGTATAAGTGTGGACAATTATATCAATAATTTTTGCAAAGAGAACTTGCTTAGACGATTTAGCCTGTAGCTGACGATACCGTCTTTTATCTCAATGATAGAGAAAAAGTTGGCACTCTCGACTAGATATACTCCATCTTGTTTATCTTCAAAATACTCTATGGATAGTTTTTTGCCAAGCTCTATATACTCATCATCTCCATAATATATATTTCTCGGTATCTTTAGATGCTCAAAAGGATTGATGGGTTTTTCATTTTGGTATTCAAAATCGCCCTCTCTGAGCCTATGCAGACTTGAAAGTGTAGCATCGCATCCCAATTTCTCAGCAATGATAGCTCCAAGGCTTCTGATGTATGTGCCTTCGCTTACCGTAGCTTCAAAGTGGATAAATGGGTGGTTGTAATTTATCATTTTGATCTGTTTGATGGTGGAGTTTATCTCTTTTAGCTCAACCTCTTTGTCCTCTCTGGCAAGCTCATAGGCTCTTTTGCCTCCTACTTTTTTGGCAGAGTATTTGGGTGGATAGTATCTAAGCTCCCCTTGCAGCGATGATATAGTCTGCTCTATCACTTTTGGATCAAATGGCTGAATATCTCGTATGCTATCTACATTTTCAATATCCAAGCTAGGGGAGTTGGCTCCAAGCCATAGCGTGGCACGGTAAGTTTTGGGTGTTTTGTTGAGGTATTGAAAAAGCTTGGTATATTGTCCGGTAGCCACTATCAAACATCCGGTAGCAAATGGATCCAAAGTCCCAGAAAACCCCACCTTCTTGGTGCCATATTTTCTCTTGATATGACCCATATAGGAGTTGGAAGAGCGAAATATAGGCTTATTAACCACAAACATAAGATTCATTTATACCCCGCCACCCATCATTCATTCTTCACCATTAATTATTCACTAAACAGGCTGCACAAATGAGCTAAGAATCTCTTTTTTGTTGCCACCAAAATTTATCAAAAGCTTATACTCTTTACCCGATTTATTGGCTGCTTGGACTCTACCAATACCAAATATTTTGTGTTTGACAAGGTCGCCTTTTTTATATTTTGATTTATTAGTGATTTTCAGACTTGTCTCTTTGATTAGTCCTGCTTCACCAAGAAATCGGCTTTTCTCAAGCTGTTTTCTGCGACCTTTGTAAAATCTGCTATCCACATAACACAATGTCAAATCTGATTTAGCTCTGGTGATAGCCACATATCCAAGCCTTCTCTCCTCTTCCATATCGGTACCGTCACCAAGTAGCGGGAAGAATTCCTCCTCAAGCCCAATTACATACAGGTGTTCAAACTCAAGTCCTTTTGCGGCATGAATGCTCATGATAGCTATAGTGTTTTTTTCGACTTCATCCTGATCACTTTGGAGTGATATATTGTTTAAAAATTCATCCAGTGTTATATCTGGATTTTGCATAGCAGCTTCTCTAAAATAGCCATAAAATTCATCGATATTCAATACTCTTTCGAATCCGTCTATCATATTGTGGTAATACTCTTTGAGTCCGATCGTATTGTCAAAAAAAGTTATAAAGTCGCCAAGATTGTTCTTGGCTTCTGCTTGGAGCATATGGATATTGTCTAAAAGCTCCTTTAGGGATTTTGCGGCTTTTTTGGTAGTGATTGTCTCAAGCTCCTCAAGGGTCAGATTGTTGATTGATTCATATATAGACAGCCCCTTTTTGTAGGCAAAGTGCTGGATTTTTTCTATAGAGGTTTTTCCTATACCTCTTTTGGGCTTGTTGATAATTCTTAGAAATGAAAAATCATCATGTGGATTGGCAAAAACTCTAAAGTAGGATATGGCATCTTTGATCTCTGCACGCTCATAAAACCTCATACCCCCTATTAGTTTAAAACCCAATCCCTCTTTGGTAAAACCCTCTTCTAATGATCTGGAGAGAGCATTGATTCTGTATAATACGGCTATTTCATCCTGATGAACTCCCTGAGATAAAAGCTCTTTGATCTCTCTGGCAATAGCCCTTGCTTCATGATTTTCATCCAGTGAATGCAAAAGTTTGATATTTTCTCCGTCGCCCTTATGGGATATAAGTTTTTTCCCCAATCTGTTGTGATTGTGTTCAATAAGAGAATTGGAGGCATCAAGTATGGGCTGAGTAGAGCGGTAGTTGGTCTCAAGTTTGATGGTTTTTGCGTCCTTGAAATGATCTTTAAAATCAAGAATATTTCTAATATTGGCCCCTCTCCAACCATATATACTCTGATCGTCATCCCCGACAACACATAAGTTGTTGTGTTCGCTTGCCAATAGTTCAAGAAGCTTGAATTGAAGCTCATTTGTATCTTGGTACTCATCAACCATAATATATCTATAGTGTTCGCTGGTCTCTTTTTTTAGTTTCGGATTTTCATCAAGTATGCGGTAAGTAAGCATTAAAAGATCATCAAAATCGACTAAATTGTTCTCAACAATATTTGCCTCATAAGCTTCATATATCTTAGCAATCTTTTTATAATCAGGCAATTCGGCTTTTTCAATTACCTCTTTTGGAGTAAGAAGCGTATTTTTATATTTTGATATTTCGCTGCCTACAAAAGAGATGTTTAAGTCTACTTTTTGGTCCTTTGCAATACTTCTCAGAAGTCTTTTTTTATCATCACTGTCAATGATTACAAAAGAGTTTTTTCTACCCAGTTTTTCTATGTGGAATTTCAGGAAAATAAGTCCAAACTTATGGAATGTACAAAGCAATGGAGGAGTATTGTATCTATTTCCTATCATAGAAAGAGCTCTCTCTCTCATCTCATTGGCAGCCTTATTTGTAAAAGTCAAGGTTAGTGTATTGGCAGGATCGATGCCGACTTCGCCTATAAGGTAGGCAAGTCTGGTAGTGAGTGTTTTGGTTTTTCCACTTCCGGCACCGGCCAGTATCAATAGAGGACCATCAATATGCGTAGCAGCCTCTTTCTGGGCTTCATTCAATTCGTTCAACATCTATTTTCCTCGAATCATAGTATATACATTATATCTAATAAAGAATAAAATTTATCATACTATCAAGATTACTTATAGTAAAAATTTATTTTATTTTTCAGATTGAATAAGTTAAACTTATGTTAATATCTGTTATAGTTATTGAAATAAATCTAATCAAAAAGATAATTTAATGATTTTGGAGGTAGGAGATGTTAAAAGATTTTGTCAAGATGGAAACTTTTCTCACAGTTGTAAGGGAACGGAGTTTTTCTAAAGCATCTGCCAGACTTGGCATATCGCAGCCGGCTGTCACTCAGCAGATAAAATTTATTGAGAACTATCTTGACAGTAAAATCATAGAGAGAAAAAAGAATGGCATTAGACTTACTGCCTCAGGAGAAGAGCTTTACAAGGTTGCAACCAGGCTTGAAAAGTGTATTCACAACTCGGAAGGGGAGCTGCTTAACATCATTGGGAAGAAGATCACATTTAGACTCGGTGCTTCATTTACAATAGGCAGTTATGTAGTGCCAGGTGAGTGTTTGAATACTATGAGTGAAGTGATCCATAATGATGTGAAGCTAAATGTAGAAAAGAGTGATGCAATAGTTGAGAAAATTATTAATAAAGAGTTGGAATTAGGGCTTATTGAAGCAAATATAACAAATGATAATTTGATATCCAGAGAGTGGAAGGAGGATGAGCTCGTTATTTTTAGCAATGTTCCGCTTCCAAAACTTTTGAACCCAGAAATTTTATATAGTTTTAAGTGGGTATGCAGGGAGGAAAACAGTCACACTAGAAAAGTAATGGCAGATGTTTTCGAAGAGATGGGGATAGATTGCAATAAATTTGATATTATTTCCGAGGTTAGCGATACAACAACAGCTCTTCAGACAGTCAAGCGCGCCAAAAAAGATGTAGATAATCCTGTTGTTTCTGTGATATCTAAGTATGCAATAGCCGATAAAGTTTCAGATGGTATACTGTATCAGGCAAGACTGCATGGTTATAAAATGTTGCGAAATTTTTATATTGTATACCATAAAGACAATAAGCATAATGCTTATGTCAATAATGCTGTAGAGCATATACTTTCAGGAGAGTGTTAGTGTAGGCGCAAGCATGATTGCTGTGTTTTGCAGCAATCACTTAGCCTTGTATGTGACTGTCTCTTCTCCTAAATCTCTCCAGCCATATTCAATGCCACCCGCTAATTCATAAACATATTTATAGCCCATTTGATCTACAAGCCATCTTCCTACTGCTTTTGTTCTGTTGGCGTGTGCACAGTAGATGATTATAGGTTTGCTCTTGTCCGGAGAGATCTTTTGAAGCTGCTCAATCCACTCTTTTGCGTGATCCTGTCCATATATATCAAAAAACATAATCGGATGAGAACCTTCGATGATACCCGTTTGTTGCCACTCTTGCGGTGTTCGTATATCAATGATTGGCACATTGTGCGATCTAAGCTCTTTGAGTTGGGTGCTGTTGATATCTGAGAAGCCGGCTAAAAGCGACATTGAAGTGATAATAGACAAAATAAATTCCTTAAGCATTGGTTAATCCGAACTATAATTTAAATTTGGTGGAACTATATCGAAAAAAGATAAAAATAGCATAGATAAAAAATGTGAAGTGGTGGCGCGGGACGGAATCGAACCGCCGACACAAGGATTTTCAGTCCTTTGCTCTACCGACTGAGCTACCGAGCCATATTTGAGAGGATAAAATTATATCGATACAATATTAAGCATCACTTAATTTGGTGATTAGATCTATAAATTTTTCTCCCCTGTATGCATATGATTTGAATTGATCCAAGCTAGAGGCAGCAGGCGATAGTAGGGCGACTTCATCGGTGCTCATATTTTTGTCAATCTGCAAGACAGCTTTATCAAGAACTTTGCAATTATAATGCTCAATATTGCGCTCTTTTGCCATAGAGACCAGTTTGTCACTGTTGCTGCCTATTGTGTAGAGAGCAATATCGCGCTTAGCTATTAAATCGAGCAGATTATTTAGATCTACACCTTTGTCGTCACCACCTAAAATAAGATGCATTTTGTGCTCTTCATATGCTTTGATAGCTTGTACTGTTGCATCTACATTGGTGGCTTTTGAGTCATTGACCCATAGCCTCCCTAAGTGATCTCTGATCTCCTCTTGACGGTGTTTGTCCAACGTAAAGCTATTTATCAAATCATAATCAGCCTCATCAAAAAGTGTTCTTGTGATAGCCAAAGAGAGTAGAGCATCTTGCAAAAAGGCAGCCTTATATCTTAGCCGTGAGCTATCCAAATCAAAAAACTCTTCCAAAAATTGATCGCTATCATACTCGACTACCCAAGCATTGCCTTTGGGTAATTTTAGCCCCTTTGGTACCAGGGCTAATTGACCCTCTTTCATCCTTGTTAGCGGATCAAGTTTGTCTGCTTCATATGCTTGTGGTGAGCCGTGCCAGTTCAAATGATCCGGAGTGATAGGAAGCAGTAGATATATATCGGGTGAAGCTGTATGGGTGTGGTGCAGTGTAAATGAGCTAGTCTCAAGCACCCAGATAGATGCATCAGCACTCAACTCTGCCAAAGGCGTGCCTATATTGCCGCCACTGACGGCACCTCTTTTTGCCAAGAGATGAGTTAGCATTTGCGTTGTGGTGGTTTTGCCGTTGGTGCCGCTGATCCATATACTAAATGGCTTTTTGCCTG
>CAZVPN010000041.1:6068-10872 GCA_964628135.1 uncultured Campylobacterales bacterium | reverse complement strand
ATAGTCGTTAGTCTGAATAGTCTTTAGTAGGAACAACCCTAAAACCTAATCCCTACCCCCAAACCTAACTCCTACCTACTAACTCCTACTTCCTACTTCCTACTTTAAACTACTATTCCTACTCTTCATAGAAGATACAGAAAACTGCAACAGATCATCGGTGCTCTTGACATAGTCGGGGACTGTCTCAAAGCTTTTGAGCATCACTTTGGTTGCTGATATTGCATCGCTGTAGGCTCTGTGGTGTGTGTAGTTTTCTATGCCCAAAAAATCGTTTAAATATGCCAAACCGTATCTCTCGCTTTTGAAGGTTCTTTTTGCTAAATCTATTGTGCATAGCATTGGATTGCCTATATGACCCAATCCAAATCTATCAAACGAAGCATTTAAGAATGTATAGTCAAAGTTGGCATTGTGTGCAACAAATACAGCATCTTGCATAAAATTTCTCAATTTTGTCAATGCCTCTCTTCTACTTGGAGCACCTATGAGATCTTCTGGCTCTATTCCCGTAATTTTGGTGATATGCTCCGGCAGATATGCACACTGTACAAAGCTTTCCAGCCTATCGATCACCTCTCCACTTTCTACAATAACGGCACCGATCTCTATCACTTGGGATCTGCCCGGCTTGCTGCCATTTGTCTCTATATCTACTACGCAATATCTCTGTTTTGTATACGGGGTAAAAAAGGTTTTGTTGATATATCCATCAGACTTCTCCACTATAGGATAGCCGGACGCCTGCAAAAGTATAAATATAGTATCGCAATCTTCAAACAGTGAACTGTGCTTTTTGACTATTCTTCTATATGACTCCTTGGAGATCGAGCCGCCATTTCTGCGAAATGCCAATGTAAGCTCATCAAATAGATTTCGCATTGGCTATAAATTCCCTTATTTTGTCCGGATCTTTGACCCCTTTGGACAGTTCAGTGCCTGAGCTTGCATCCACGCCATAAAATCCATATCCGCTCAACTCTCTCACATTTTGAGCATCCAATCCGCCTGCAAGAATGATTTTGGAGTTATCGTTTTCCTCAAACCACTCCAAAGCAAGCCTTTTGCCGCTGCCCCCATACTCCTGCGTATATGCATCTATAAGTCTATATCTATCTTCAAATTTGTATATATCATCTCTCTTTCTAGCCCTGACAACAGGGAGAGTCGGGAAAGCTATATCATCTAAAAACTTCTCATCTACATCAAAATGTATCTGCGCCAAAGTAATATGGCTCTCGTATGAAATGGTTTCTATGTCTTCAGCACTACGCTCCACAAAAAGCCCAACCTTCTCTATAAATGGCGGTAATCGATCAATAATCTCTCTCGCATCATACGGGGTAATATATCTATGTGATTTTTCATAAAAAACAAACCCCAAGGCATCTGCACCACACTCTATAGCATACATCGCATCATCCAAATTGGTGATACCACAGATTTTGACCTTTGTCATAACTCTCTCTTTGTGCTTACTGTTTTAATGAAGCAATTGCTTTTTTTATGCCATCCGGATGCTTAAATACATATGAGCCTGCAACTACAATATCTACCCCTGCATCTGTCAAAAACTGGACATTTTTGTCATTGACGCCGCCATCTACCTCTATGAGGCAGCTTGGATTATGCTTTTGAATGAGTTTCTTGAGCCTTTTGGCCTTTTCTACAACGCTTGGGATAAATTTTTGTCCCCCGAAGCCTGGATTGACACTCATCAAAAGCACCATATCCAAATCTTGAAGCAAATACTCTACACTCTCAGGAGGAGTATGTGGATTGAGTACTATTGCAGGTTTGATACCCAATGATCTAATCTTTTGTATCAATCTATGGGGGTGTTTTTCCTCTTCTATATGAAATGAGATATACTCCGGCTTGAATGGAGCAAAAAGATCTACAAAAAAACTGTTGTTCTCTACCATAAGATGAATATCCAACGGCTTGGATGCAGCTTTTGCAATCGCATCGACTACTACTGGGCCTATGGTTAGATTGGGAACAAAATGCCCATCCATAACATCCACATGCACCAGATCACAGCCACCATCACAAATAGAGCTGACATCTCTTGCCAAATGACCAAAATCTGCCGATAAAATGCTGGGGGCTACTAGCATTGTAAAAAACCTTTTTCTCTTAAGTTGAGTTGAGATTATACCACATCTTAAGCAATTTAAGCTATAATCGCAAAACTTTTCTAATTTTGAAATATAAATTAGAGTTCAAAATCATATTAAAGGCTTTATTATGGCAAGAAGATGTCAAGTATCAGGCAAAGGTCCATTGGTAGGGAATAATGTTTCTCATGCTCACAACAAAACAAAAAGAAGACAGCTCCCAAACCTAAGAACTGTCAGAGTGACACTTGAAGATGGGACACGCAAAAAGATTAAAGTGGCTGCTTCTACACTCAGAACTATGAAGAAAAAAGCTGCCCAAGAGCAGGTAGCATAAAATATCTCCTAAATCTGGAGATATATTCAAACTTAAGCCACTCTACTCAAAATGAGGTCGCTAAAAGAATTTATTGGCTGGAAAACTTCTCCAAAACCTCATATTACCCTAAACGACGAATTTTACGGACATTTAGCCCCTTTTAGAATACCTATCATACTGACTGTGTTGATAATGCTAATCGGCACTATAGGCTATATGGTGATAGATCACTTTCCTTTGATGGATGCTATCTATCAAACAGGTATCACATTTACCACGGTCGGCTATGGAGAGATTAGACCCATATCGGATCTTGGGCGAATATTTACTATCACACTCATCATTTTGGGATTTGTGGTATTTTCTATCGCTGTGGGTATCATCGCTGAAGTGGTCAAAAAGGGAGAGTTCCAAAAAACTGCCAAGGAGAGAAAAATGCTTTATGAAATCGCAAGGCTCAAAAAACACTTTGTGATCTGCTATCACAATGAATTTACCATTCAAGTTACCAAGCAGCTCAGAGCAAACCATATACCATTTGTCGTAGTCGATCCAAGAGATGACTTGGAAGCAATCGCCAAAGAGTATCACTATCCATACTATATCTCGGCAGAACCACATACAGAAGAGGGAATACTCAAATCATATCTCTCTAGTGCAAAAGGGGTTATTACGCTTTCTGATAATATAGCAGATAATATTGCAGTCGTAGCATCTGTAAGGCTATATGAAAAAGAGATCAAGAGATACAAATATCTCATCATAACAAATGCCAAAAGTCAAGAGGATGCTAGCAAGCTGACAAAGTTGGGTGCAGACAGTGCCATCACTGCAACCGATCTAATGGCAAGAAGGATCAACTCCATAGCGATTAGACCTGAGATGGAGAATATGCTTGAGGAGTTTATATACCGAAGCGATACTCCGCTTGATATGGAGGAGGTCAAAGTCTCCAAAGTAAGCTGGCTTGTGCTCAAGCAGCTAAAAGAGGCGAAATTAAGAGATATAGCCAATGTTACTATAGTGGGCATCACGCCAAAAGAGGGTAAGTTTATACCTATGCCAAAGGGCGACACAATCATCATGCCAAAGAGTAAACTCATCATAGTAGGCACAAGTGAAGGGATACAAAAAGCCAAAAAGATAATCAAAATGCACGAAAAGCCCGAAGAGATAAGTTATGTGTAGAGGAGAAAAATATGAAATACACTATTGAGTATCTAAAGAATGGATTGGAAAATGTAGAGGGCTTTTACTGCGGTGCTACCAATATCGGTATGCGAACAAACCCTGCAAACTCCGGCATCACCGATATTGATGGTGATGTGGCATTTATCAGATCCGATACACTTTGTGATCTCTCGGCTGTTTTTACTACAAACAAATTTCAAGCAGCACCCATCAAACATTTTCTATCATACCCAAAAGATTTTCAGACAAATTTTTTGCTCATCAATGCCAAAAATGCCAATGCAATGACAGGCAAAAAGGGTATAGAGGATATAGATACTATCCTAAAAATGCTACCAAAAGAGCTCAATGTGACAAATCCCATTATGTCCTCAACCGGCGTAATAGGATATAGACTGCCGATAGAGAAGTTTGAGCAGGGACTAAAAAAACTCGACTTTGACTCCAAAGATTCAAACGCAGCTGCTAAAGCTATTATGACTACAGATACATTCAAAAAGGAGTTGGCATACAAGATCACTCTTGAGGATGGATCATTTTTTCACATAGCAGCCATAGCCAAAGGTGCAGGGATGATAAATCCTGCAATGGCTACTATGCTTTGCTTTATCACGACAGATGCAGATATCCCCAAAAGCGATATGGATGAGCTTTTGAAAGAGGGAGCTAAGCAATCATTTAACCGCATCTCCGTAGATGGCGACACCTCAACCAATGATACTGCTATGCTGCTTGCCAACAAAAAAAGTGGGGCATATGATAAGAGAGCTTTTGCTCAAGTGCTAAACAAAATAATGTTTGAGCTTGCAATGATGATACTCAAAGATGGTGAAGGCTCTACAAAGGTGGTTAAATTTGAGATCAAAGGAGCAAAAAGCGATGAAGAGGCTCGCATTGCAGCAACGGCTCTTAGCAACTCTTTGCTAGTCAAAACTGCTCTTTTTGGTGAAGATCCAAATTGGGGGAGGATCGCATCTACTATCGGAGCTAGCGGTATAGATTGTGATGATGAAAAATTGGTTATTCACTATGATGATCTGCTTATTTACTCGGATGAGTATCGAGAATTGGATAAAGATAGAGAAGAGAAGGCTTACAAGATTATGAAGCAGGATCAATTTACTATCACCTGTGATCTTGGCATTGGTGATGGTAGCTATAGTGCTTATGGGTG
>CAZVPN010000041.1:4611-5968 GCA_964628135.1 uncultured Campylobacterales bacterium | reverse complement strand
CAAAATGCACACTTTGCAAAGATTTTTGAAAAACACAATGAGCTTGACCAAAAGGCAAAAGATGCAGATGAAGGCAGATTGTATCTTTCTGATGTAGAGCTAGAGACAATCAAAAAAGAGAAGCTACTTCTCAAAGATGAAGCACTAAAGATGATACTTGAGTATCGCAAAAGCAAAGAGAGCTAAAACTCTTTGTTTTCACACTATCACTCTCCATCCATTCTCTTCAAATAACGCCTTTGCTTTTGAGCACAACGGGGCTTGTATCACAATATATTTATTTTTTATTTTTGAATCTATTTTACTCTCAAGTTTTGAATGAAACTCCATAAGCTCACCCGCCTCTTTTTTGAGTATCCTGCTTTTTTTGGAGATAGAGATGACAATAGCATAGTAGTCTGATCTCTCAACACCCAAATATATATTTATCTTTTTGCGACTTCCAAACTCTTTTGGTTGGAGCTCTTTGAGTGATCTGAAAATTATATCTTCATCTCTGAGCCTATCTACGATATTTTTCATACTTTATCCTAAGGGGTGATATCTATTTAGCGTATCTGCCAACTCTTTTTGCTCTATATGAGTATAGATTTGGGTAGTGATAAGAGAGCTATGTCCAAGCAGCTCCTGAACCACCCTCAAATCAGCCCCACCTATGATAAGAGATGATGCAAATGAGTGTCTGAGCACATGAGGTGATACCCCAAGATACTTTTTGGTTATTTTGTATGCAGATATGCGGCTTAAGGGATTGCCTTTGTAGTTGAGCCAAAGATGGGTATCTGTATATTTTGACTCAGCTAGATAATCTTCCAATGCCTTGATAGCTATGGGTGCTAAGGGCACCATTCTCTCCTTTTGACCCTTGGCATATCTGATCTTAAGCCATCCGTCACTTATGTCATTTCTTGTAGCCGAAAGAGCTTCGGATATCCTACATCCACTTGCATACAAAAACAGTATTAACGCATAATCTCTTTTGCCGACCAATGTCCCTCTATCTATCAGCTCAAGAGCTGACATTATCTCCTCTTTAGATAGATATTTTGGCAGATTGGCAGGAATCTTTGCCATAGGGATTTTGATGCTGTTGTTGGTAAACTCCTGTTCATTGCAAAAGTTGAAAAATGCATTGATGGATGAGAGTTTGCGGTTTAGTGTCCTTTTGTTTTCAAAGTCGGAGAGATAAAGAAGTATATCTTCGCTATTTAGAGAGATCAGTGGTTTGTCGATGGAGCTTGATAGCTGTTTGATATCTGTGATGTATGATTGGACAGTGGAGCTATCTAGCATTTTAGTAATGCTGATATACTCCTCAAAAGCCTCTATAAGATCGCTCTCTTTGGACATTACACTC
>CAZVPN010000041.1:0-4511 GCA_964628135.1 uncultured Campylobacterales bacterium | reverse complement strand
GCAAGTGCTGAGCTGTCTTTTGGATTTTGCTCCAATGTCATAAATGCTTGATTTGCCTTTAGCAGCTTGTTGTTTTGATACCAATTGTATGATGCACTACCCACAAAATAGAGTATCACAAGAGCCAAAATGCTCCATATTGCAAATTTATATTTTTTGTATAGTTTTTCAAGTTTGAATGCACTCTCTAGCACCTTTTCATCGGCACTTAAAGCATCTTTTACTATACCAGCCTGATCTTTTAGACTCATAAAATCTCCTCAAATTATTACAGTTGCAGTATTATACCCAAATCAATTCAAAGTAAGTTTTTAACCCAAATTATGCACTAAGCCTTTGTAAAAGATGGGTGATCTCTAATGTATATTTTGGGTTTATAACTCCACTATCGTAGCACCGAGATTGCCCGGCACTCTATAAAATCTCTGTATCTTTGGATGATTTTGCAGATACTCTGTAACAAGCTTTGCCAATATTCCACTGCCTGTGCCGTGTATTATCTCCACCTCTTCCAAGCCATTGACCAAAGCATCAGACAAAAACTTGTCCACAGCCTCAATAGCCTCATCACCAAACATTCCTAACAATTTGATAGATACCGATGCACCGCTTTTTTGGACAGATGATGTAGCTTTTGGCTCTTTTGGTTTTTGCTTCTTGATCTGTGCGGGTGCAGGCTTCAAATCACTCAAAGGCACTCTCATCTTGAGTCCATCGACAATGATTGTAGCCTCTTTTGATTTGAGAGAGAGTAGCTCACCAAAGTGCGATCTGTATTTTATGCGATCACCCACTTTGAGTTCAATCTTCTCTATCTTTGGTTCTTGTTTGGCTTTTTGTTTGTGTTTGTGTGCCTCATTTAGCAATCTTCTGCCATCTGCACTCTCTTTGCTCTTGAGTGCTTTGAGGGCTCTTTTGGTGGCTGCATTATAGCGATTTTCCAGTGTAGCAAGTGCTTTTCTTTGCTCCTCTTGCATCTGCTCTTTGAGCTGCTCTATGTAGTTCTCTTTGCGTTGGAGCTCTCTTTTTTGATCCTCTAGCTCAGATATCTTTTGACGCATCTGCCTCTCAAGCATTGTCGATCTCTCTATAAGCTCCCCAAGCCTCTCTTTGTCCTCTCCATAAAACTTCTTGGCACGCTCTACTATCACCTCAGATATTCCATATCTCTGAGCAGTCTCAAAAGCATAACTCTTGCCGATGCTGCCTTGCAAAAATGTATATGTAGGCACTCTTCTGTGCTCATCATACAAAGCAGCTACAAGCTCCACATCCTCATCGGCTGCCATAAGTGAAGCCAATCTTTTGTGGTGTGTTGTCACTACAAAAGTGTTGCCTCTGATTTTGAGCTCATCAAGCAAAACTTTAAATAGTGCGGCAGCCTCATCTGCATCGGTGCCAAGCTCTATCTCATCTACCCCTACTATGCTGTCTTTTTGGCGAAAAAGAGCAGCAAACTCCTGCATCCGCCCTGCAAATGTCGAGATGTCATTTTTGACAGATTGCGGATCATCTATTATCGCTTCGATATTTTTATATTTTCCGATATGTGTTTGTGAAGCATTGCATCTAAAAGGTAGCATATATTTGCTCATAAATACGGCTGAGAGTATCGATTTGAGCAGCATTGTCTTACCACCTGCATTGACACCTGTTATGAGCATTATCGATCTATCCAGTGAGATATTGACAGGAGTTGGCTTCTCTATCGCAGGATGGGCAAAATCGCTCAATATCACCTTTTTGTCTTTGTTAGGAAGCACAAACTCATAGTCGTATGCTTTGGCAAAGTTGACTCTAGCTTGATAGTGATCAAATCTATCATACTCTCTATTGACAAAACTTAAAAATCTCTCCCATTTGTAAAGTATCTTTGAAAACTCTTTAGAGTATTGATATATGATCTCCTCTTTGCGTTCTTTGAGCCTGTCTGCTCGCTCTTTGAGTCCTGCTACCTGTTGTGGAAGGATATAAAAGTAGCCTCCACTACTACGCCCTACTACGGATGCTTTGATCGCCTGAGAAAAACCACCACGCACCAAAAGCGTATCCTCTCCATTTTGTAGATGCACCTGAGTATCTATCAAAAATGGCTCAAGCTTACTGCTATGTGTCAACTTGTAAAGTGTCTCTTTGACACTCTGCCTGTTGGCTTGTAGTGCCCTTTGTATATCGCCAAGTTCTGGGACTTTGATGGGGTTTAGATCTCCCTCGTCTGTAAAGTATCCTGTCAACTCCTTGATATCATCAGGTATCTCTATGCTATATACCCAACTCGAAAGTGGCTCAGGCATTGTAGTGGCTCTCAGGCGATTGAAATACTCTACAATGACCACAAAAGCATATATCTCGTCAATCGACAACACAGCCTGTTTGCGAACTCTTGCAAGAGCATTATCAAGCGGCATTACAGATTTTGGCTGAGGAAACTCTATGGAGGAGAGTGCTTTGATATATCCAAAGTGCTGATTGATATCGCCCTCTATCGCTATGCTTTTTGGGCGAACAAAAAATGATTTGAAGCTATTGATATACTCATCAAGATCAAGTTTTGAAGCTATTGATTTCAAGTCTGACATATAGAGCTTATCTACCCCTCTCCTCGTATCTGATAGGTGATATCACCTGCACCAAATGCCACTATCAAATCTTTGCTATACTCTCTAATAGTATGAGCGTCTCTGATGATTTTGACTATACCATCCTCTTTGGTGACTCTATCTGCCATTAGTAGTTTGTATCGATGGAATGCACCCTTTAGATCTATTTCTACCTCGATCTCACCTGCAGCCCAAATTGGCAAAATGACCAACTCATCTGCACCGTCAAAACACTCCACAAAACCCTCAAGATTGTCAATTGTGCGGCTATACTTATGTGGCTGCCAAATCACCTGCAATCTATTAAATCCTCTTAGCTTGGCATACTCCTTAAGAGCACTCATTGTTGCTTTGATCTCTGTAGGATGATGACCATAATCATCTATCACTACACACTGCTCTTGATTTTGGACTATATCAAAACGCTTTTTGATCCCTTTGTAGTGCAAGAGATTTGATCTGATGTTCTCAATCTCCTCTCCTATCTCCAAAGCAGCCAATATCGCCAAAGCTGCATCAATAGCTATATGATAGCCAAAACCAAACACATCAAAACTGCCAAAATCCCTAAGCTCAAACCTCGTATGTGGCTCACCGCCAATCAAAACATACTCTACATTGGAGATATCTTTGGACGGATAGAGCTTGATCGATGGCATATCCAATGATAACAAAAAGGGATCCTCTGCATTGATCACTCTTATCTTGGCTAGAGACAAGAAATTGCGGTATGCGTTGTAAAATCTCTCTTCATCATACTCATAATACTCCATATGCTCCGGCTCTACATTTGTCACAATCGCCAAGTATGGATTGGAATTGAGAAAACTCTCATCGCTCTCATCTGCTTCAAAGACCACTCGATTATTCTCATAATGTCTAACATTTGATCCAAACTCTTTGCTGATCGCACCTATTAGTGCATTTGATTTTGGTATCACCGATGAGAGCATTGCAGATGTAGTGCTTTTGCCATGAGCTCCACCCACCGCATACACCTCTTTACCATCTAGGATAAATTTGAGTGCCTCTTTGCGTGAGAGTAGCTTGATACCAAGCTCTTTGGCTCTTTTATACTCTACATTTGTGGGTCTAATGACAGCTGAATAGACGACAATATCTGCTCCATCTACGGCATCAGGATGATGCGGTATAGTGATCTTGGCATGAAAATTTGTGCCCAAATCATTAGTAATCTCTGTCTGATGAACATCGCTACCTGATATAGTGTGTCCATCATTTGCCAAAAACTTTGCCAAAGCAGAGAGCCCTATGCCTCCAATTCCAATAAAGTGTATTTTCAATCTATGCTCCTGAGTCCTCTTTCTTTTCTAAAACTTCAAGCTCTTTTTTGCCCTCTGCAACATAATTGCCAAACATAGCAAGTAACATATGTGTTGGCTGTGCAAACTCTGTTATAAAGTATGACATAGGATCATTTGGATCAAGATCAGTGATATCCACAAACTCATCCATAAACTTCTCAAAGCTATTGCCTGCCATCACGGCACAAGCATGCACCATCATAGCATCTCTAAGATCTTCGATCTCTATCATATGATAAAGCACCAAAAATATCTCTTTTGCACCCTTTTTGTCATTTTCGCTATATCTTTGGATACCATGCTCATATATCGCCCTTGCAGTAGCAAAATCCTCAGCATCCGACATATCAAATTTTTTGTATGCTGTCAAGTAATCTGACAACTTGTCAAATGCAGTATTGACAATAAATGTAAAGATATCATTGATATCATCCTCACTCTCCTCCATAGCCAACTTGGCATCAAGCACCTGATAACCCTTGGCAATAGAGTTTTCACTCTTCATCTCCTGCTCAAGAAGCCTAAGGTTTTCCATAAACTCCTTATCATTTTTCAAAGCTTCAATATCTATCTCTTCATTTTGCAT
>CAZVPN010000040.1:4289-11132 GCA_964628135.1 uncultured Campylobacterales bacterium | reverse complement strand
TTTTACCTTTGTCGTCACCGGCGATCACCATAACCTGATCACCCTTTTTGATCTTAAATTTCTTTGCCATTACCATACCTCCGGTGCAAGCGATACTATTTTCATAAAGCCTTCATATCTGATCTCTCTAGATACCGGTCCAAATATACGAGTCCCGATAGGCTCCTTTTTGTCATCTATGATTACGGCTGCATTATCGTCAAATCTGATAAGTGAGCCATTTTCTCTCTGAATCTCTTTTTTGGTGCGAACAACAACCGCTTTGACAACCTTACCCTTCTTGACTTTTCCATCAGGAAGTGCCTTTTTGACAGAAGCAACGATCACATCACCTACTGATGCATATCTTCTTTTGGATCCACCCAAAACTTTGATACACATAATCTCTTTTGCACCGCTGTTGTCGGCAACATTCAATCTTGTAAAACTCTGTATCATTATCCCTCTCCTCTCTTAGTAATCTCTAGAAGACGAAATGATTTGTTCTTTGATAATGGTCTACACTCAACAGCATTTATTGTATCCCCGACATTAACCTCGTTCTTCTCATCGTGAACAAGATATTTTTTGAATCTCTTTACTGTCTTGTGGTATCTTGGGTGAAGAACTTTTCTCTCGACCAAAACAGTGGCTGTCTTCTCGCCAGCTTTTTTGATAACTGTTCCTGATATAACTCTTTTTGGCATACTCTACCCCTTACTTTGATCTAGCAGCGGTCAATGCTGTCTGGATTCTTGCGATATCTTTTTTCGCAACTCTAAGCTCACTAGTATTTGTAAGCTGCATAGTCTTGAGCTTGGCTTTTAGTGTAAAAAGTTCAAGCTTCTTCTCTTTGAGCATTTTTGTTAGCTCTTCAACACTTTTGTCACTAATATCAGTATATTTCATTACTATCCTTTAGTGTTATTATTTTTGTTTTGAATGGAAGCTTGTGTTTTGCAAGAGTCAATGCTTCACGCGCAAGCGACTCCTCTACACCTGCCATTTCAAATATAATTCTGCCTGGTTTGATATTCATAACCCACTTCTCTACGGCACCTTTACCTTTACCCATCCTTGTCTCTAGAGGCTTAGCTGTCAATGGCTTGTCCGGGAATACTCTAATCCAAGTCTTACCGGTTCTGCTAACTCTACGAGTCATAGTGATACGAGCAGCCTCAATTTGGCGAGAGTCTATTCTGCCGGCTTCAGTTGCCTTGAGAGCAATATCTCCAAAAACTATTTTGTTTCCGCGAAAAGATTTGCCTCTATTGCGACCCTTCTGCTGCTTTCTCCATTTTGTTCTTTTTGGCATTAACATAACTATTCACCTCTCTTTCTGGATGATCTTTTGCCTCTGCTCTCTTTTGGCTCTGGCTGGATGCCCTTTTGGAGCACTTCGCCTTTGAATATCCATACTTTGATACCTATGATTCCATAAGTAGTCTGTGCTTCGGCAAAACCATAATCAATCTTTGCTCTAAGTGTATGCAATGGAACTCTTCCCTCAAGATACCACTCAGTTCTTGCCATTTCAGCACCACCGAGTCTTCCGGCTACTTGGATTTTGATTCCTTTTGCACCTGATTTCAAAGCACCCTGAATCACTTTCTTCATAGCTCTTCTAAATGCAATTCTTCTCTCAAGCTGTGTTGCAACATTTTCAGCTACAAGTTGAGCAGATGCTTGAGGTCTTTTTTCCTCTTTTATATTGAGTGCTACATCTTTACCTATCATCTTGACAAGATTTTTCTTTAGCTTCTCAATATCAGCACCTTTTTTACCGATGATGATGCCCGGTCTTGCAGTTACGATTGTAACTCTGACTTTTTTGACTGTTCTCTCTATAATTATATTGCTTACGCCTGCATAGAAAAGCTCTTTTTTAAGAAATTTTCTGATCTTGTAATCTTCGGACAAAAAGCCTGGGGCTCTATCTTTGGCTGGGAACCATCTAGACTCCCAGTTTCTGTTGATACCAAGTCTCAGGCTTATAGGATTGACTTTCTGACCCATTCTTACGCCTCCTTTGCTTCAAGTAATTTTTTTGCATCTGCGATTGAGTCTTTGAAGTCACCCTTAAAGCTGTACTTCTCTTCCATCATATCGATCTGCTCCTGAGTCATATTGGCAACTGCTTCGATAGTTTCAATGCCTTCAGCCTGAAGTTTACCTGCATATACTTTGCCTATACCCTTGATCTTTGTTAGGTCATCACCTTTCTTCTCACTTTTTTTGACTGTTTTCTTTGCAGTCGTGCTCTTTTTAGATGCATCTTTTTTGGTAGCTGCTTTGGACTCCGACTCTTTTTTGGTGTTGGCTTTAGGCTTTTTATCCTTTGTTTCAACACTCTTTTTGCTCTTTGCTTTTTGTGATGTAGCAGCATCTTTTTCTTGGGCAGCTTTTTGGGCTACTACAGATGTCTCCTCGACCTCTACCAATATATGAGCAGTTGGCTTGATGATACGACTTGCAGTTCCTCTTGCTCTTGGTCTCCATCTCTTCATTACTGCAGCTTTATCAACTCTACAAGAGGTTATAGTTACCTCTTCTGGCTCATAATCACCGTTTGCTACGGCTGAAGCGATCACTTTGGAGATAATTCCTGCCGCTTTGTTTGGCATAAACTCAAGTGATGCAAGTGCAAGCTCTGCATTCATACCCTGAACCTCTCTGGCAATCAATCTTGCCTTGGTAGGTGATACTCTTACAAATTTCAATAATGCTCTACTCATCTTATCCTACCTTCTTCTGAACTGAGCCTTTGTGGCCTTTGAATGTTCTTGTTGGAGCAAATTCGCCAAGCTTATAACCTACATGGTTTTCAGTTATATATACCGGCACAAATTTTCTACCGTTGTGAACATTCAATGTCAAGCCGATCATCTCAGGGAAAATAACTGAGCGTCTTGACCATGTTTTGATAGGCTTTGTTGAGCCCTCTTCCTTTGCCTTGAGCACTTTTTTCATAAGGTGTGCATCAATAAATGGACCTTTTTTTAATGATCTTGCCATGCTTTACCCTTATTTCTTTCTTCTTGATATGATTAGCTTATCGCTTGCTTTCTTCTTACGAGTTTTGAAACCTTTAGTAGGCATACCCCATGGAGAGACAGGATGTCTACCTGAGTTGGTTTTGCCTTCACCACCACCGTGAGGGTGATCAATTGGGTTCATTGCACTACCTCTAGTTTGTGGTCTTATACCTCTATATCGGCTTCTACCGGCTTTACCGCCAACTATGTTGGAGTAATCTTCGTTTCCGATAGTTCCTACTGTCGCTAGACACTCACCGAGGATATATCTCATCTCACCTGAAGGAAGTCTCAATGAGACATACTTGCCGTCTCTACCCATTATCTGAGCATATCCCCCGGCACTTCTTGCTATCTTGCCACCTTGACCCGGATTCATCTCTATATTGTGAACCAAAGTTCCCACAGGGATATTTTTGAGCTTCATTGCCATACCTGGCTTGATGTCAAGACCGCTCTCAGCAGCCATAATTTTGTCTCCTACCTCAAGACCTTTTGGCTTGAGAATATATCTTCTGTCGCCATCTGTATATTTGACTAGACAAATTCTACAGTTTCTATATGGGTCATACTCTACTGTAGCCACTGTTCCCTCTACGCCAAATTTGTTTCTCTTGAAGTCTATAATTCTATATAGCTTTTTGGCACCTGCCTCTCTATGTCTAGAGGTGATTCTGCCGTTGTGGTTTCTACCGGCATGTGCAGGAAGCTTTTTTAGAAGTGCTCTTACGGTAGGCTTGGATGTGATATCACTGCTATCTAAGTTTGTGATATATCTTCTACCTGGGCTGGTTGGTTTATATGATTTGATTGCCATTTTCTCTCCCTTATACCGCTAAGCTTTCAATTTTTGCATCTTCTGGGAGCTTGACATAGAATTTTTTGCTGTCAGCTCTTTTTCCCTCGATACCTTTAAATCTCTTGACCTTACCGGCAACTCTCATTGAGTTTATCTTTAGCGGTGTAATATCAAAATACTCTTTGAATACCTCTTTAAGCCCACTCTTTGTCATTCTTGGTGTAGTTTGAACTACAATGACACCATCCTCTTGTAGAGCGAGGCTCTTTTCTGTATACATAATTGATTTAATATCTGTAATATCTGCCATCTTAAGCCTCTTTTGTCAATTTTTCAAATACAGATTTCTCAATCACGATAGAGTGATAAGCTGCTGCAAGATATGCATTCAGCTCATTCTCTTCGATGAGATAACTCTCTTTTAGGTTTCTAAATGCCAAGAATGTCTTCTCGTCAATCATCTCTTTGACTATCAAAACATCTCTTTGATTAAAGCCGTCTATAAAGCTCTTTGCATCTTTTGTTTTGCCTGAATCAACCACAACACTGTCAACTACAAAAAGTTTTTCATTGGCAGCTTTTTCTGCAATAGCGTGCATTAATGCAAGTCTTTTTTGCTTTTTGTTTACTTTTTGCATATAGTTTCTATTGTTGCTTGGACCAAATACTACTCCACCGCCTCTAAATTGAGGGGCGCGGATAGAGCCTTGTCTTGCACGACCGCCACCTTTTTGTGCAAAAGGTTTTTTGCCGCCTCCGCTTACTGCAGAGCGATTTTTTGTCTGTGCACTGTTGGCTCTATTTGCCGCTTCATAAGCCTTGCAGTAGAGCCATAAATTGTGTGGGTGAACCTCTGAGAATGCCTGTGGCAGATCAGATACTTTGATTACTGTTGCTTTACTCATTTAACAATCCTTACCATGCCTCTTGCTCCTCTGTGTCCAGGGACTGCGCCCTTGAGAACCAAGATGCCATTTTCTGCATCAAATGAAACTACTTCATTTTTCACTGTTACTTTTGTATTTCCGTATTGACCTGGCATTTTTCTACCTTTTTGAACACGACCTGGCCACTCAGCATTACCGATTGAACCGATTCTTCTACCAAATCTATGTCCATGTGATGCCGGTCCGCCATGGAAACCATGTCTTTTCATACCACCTTGAAAACCTCTACCTTTGGTGTTGAATGAAGTTTTGACCAAAGATGCTTCGCCGAGTTTGGATAGATCCAGATCTCCTGCTTCCGTTCCTTCAGCTACTTCAATAGTCATAAATTTGTTAAACTCTTTTGAGATATCAAATTTCTTTTGCTGACCTTCGATACTCTTGTTGATCTTTTTGCTGCTATGATAAGCTACAAGTGCCTTGCCGTCCTCTCTGACTTCACAAACTTTTGTCTCAACGACTTTTAGAAGTGTGACAGGAATACTTGGTACATCTATAGTTCTGCTCATACCAATCTTTTCTACGATAAATTCCATACTCTACTCCTATTTGTCCATTGATCTGATCTCTACCTCTACTTCAGGTGCAAGATCGAGCTTCATAAGTGAGTCGATAGTGTCTGATGTAGCGGAAACGATATCGATCATTCTGCTGTGAATTCTGATTTCAAACTGTTCGCGGCTATCTTTGTTTACGTGTGGAGAACGCAATACTGTATAGCGCTTGACTTTGCTTGGCATTGGAATTGGTCCAATGATTTCAGCACCTGTGCGTCTGACTGCATCGACTATTGATGCAACAGAGCGATCCAAAACACGGTGATCATAAGCTTTAAGCTTCAATCTAATTTTTTCCATTTTTACCCTTTAAAGAACTCGTTAGCTATGGCACTTTTGTGCGGGTTTTAGCCCCTAACTAAAATTTAGGAACGCAGATTCTACCAAAAAGATCCTCGTTTTTAGTTTATTTATAGTACAAAAAAGATACTATTTTAAAAATTATTTCCTTTTGAGGAGGAAAAAATAGAACTTATAGAGTATTTTTATCACCTCTCGCCACAAAATAGCAGGTTCAAAGAGCGAAAACTATCCCTGCCTATGAATGAATCGTTTCTGCTTTATGGCAGTAGAGGTGTAGGCAAAACAGCTATTGTGCTATCGTATCTCAATAAGCTTGAGCCAAAACAGTGGCTCTATATCGACTGCCAAGATCCAATATTTGCTCTTGAGGATATCGATGTGGCCACACTAGATATCTTTGTCTTGGAAAACAAAATAACAACCGTCGTACTTGATCACTACTATGATGGTTTTTTAGAGAGACTACCCAAGGTGCAAAATATAATAATAGTCTCAAGAGATAGCAGTGTAATAGATCTCAAAAAGAGATTTGCCCTCTATCCTCTGGACTATGAGGAGTTTTTATCTTTTGGCAAAGCCTCAACCTCCAATTTTAACAATTTTCTAAAAGCAGGCACACTGCCGATGGTGGCTACTGTTGATTTGCATGCTGTCTCTCTTGAGATGAGGAAATTTTTCTACTCGGAGTTTGATGAGGATGAGAGCAGACTTATGCTTATCCTTGCTCGTCATCAAGGTCAGAGAATCACCACGCACCAAATATACAAATATGCCAAAGAGTCTTTTAGGATATCAAAGGATTGGGTCTATAAAACTATCAAAAAATTTAGTGATGAAAAGCTGATAATATTTGTCAAAGATAGGCTCAACAAGGGTGCCAAAAAGATGTTTTTATATGATTTTGCACTATCTAAGTATCTCAGCAAATCACAATCTTTTGGTGCTACATTTGATGCTTTGGTGGTGCTTGCAATGCTAAAGCACACTATTGACTTTGAAGCACTTGGCATACATGGATATATCATCAAAGATAGAGAGCTTGTAGTTCCGGCAGCTTTTGAGAATGAAGATAGTTTTTGGAAAAGAGCCTATGGTAAGATTCCTCTATACAAAAGATACAAAATCAAAAGGGTGACGGTAGTCTCTGTATCAAATAGCTACAAATTTGAGCTTGGCGGCATAGAGTTTGAGGCTATACCGTTTTATGAGTGGAGTATTATCAA
>CAZVPN010000040.1:0-4189 GCA_964628135.1 uncultured Campylobacterales bacterium | reverse complement strand
ATAGCCATCACCACAGTCATAGCTGCCATTACCAATATCAAAGAGTAAAAAAGTGGCACATTTACCCCACGCAATGCAGCATATTCGCTATCGTATGAGACTGCCAATATATCTCTATACCTAAAAGTTACAATTGCTACTATTAAGATCAACAATATACCCATCATCATCAAATCGCTACTGCTGACTGCCAAAATGGAGCCAAAGAGATAACTCATCAGATCTACATTGTATCCTGGAGTCAAATCTACCAATATCACACCAATTGCCATACCAACAGCCCAAATGAGACCTATAAATGTATCTATCCTCTCTCTTTGATAAAGCGTAAGATAAGCTACCAAAAGAGCAGCCGCCACGGCAAAGATTGACGCACCCAAAAATATAGGCATACCAAGATAGACTGCCATACCTATACCGCCATAAGATGTATGAGCGATCCCACCGGCAAGAAATACCATCCTATTGACCACAATAAGAGATCCTATGATACCCGCAGCCAGGCTAACCAAAATACCGGCAAGCACTGCATGCTGCACAAAGCTGTATGAAAGTGCCTCTATCATTTGTCACCTCCATGATGATGCTGATGAGCATCTTGATCAGATCCACACTCTTGGCAATTTTGACTACCAAGCATCTCAAGCAGTTCGACCTCACAAAAATGCTCATCTTTACCGTGAGTATGAAATATATGAGATTTGTCGCTCAAGTCATGATATGTGAGATTTTTATTGACATAAGCGGCTCTGCTGGCATACTCAAGTATCACCGATAGATCATGGCTTACTACGATTATGGTCATTGATTGGTTGAGTTTTTTTAGGAGTGTATATATCTCTTTTTGACCTTTTGTGTCTATACTTGCTGTTGGCTCATCAAGTATCAGTATCTTTGGATCGGCACAGAGTGCTCTAGCTATCATTACTCTTTGCCTCTGTCCACCTGATAGATCACCTATCTTGCGATTTGCAAAGCTCTGCATTCCCACCTCTTCGAGTGAGCCCATTGCACATGCGATCTCATCTTTGCCATAGCCAAACAGCGGTCTCTTGCCACCGACATGACCCATCAAAACCACATCCAACACCTTAATAGGAAAGTGCGTATTGACATTTGTGTTTTGCGGCACATATCCTATGATAGAGAGGGCTTTTGATGGTGCTTTGCCATCTATCGTGATTGTTCCGCTATTTGGCTTCAAAAGTCCAAGCATCAGCTTGAGCAGTGTGGACTTGCCGCCTCCATTTGGTCCAATAATCGCCAAAAAATCTCGCTCATTGACTGAGAGTGATACATTCTCAAGCACAAGCTCTTTGTCGTAGGCAAATGATAAATTCTCTATCTGGATAATATTTTTCATAAGCGAATGATAGCAAAATATCGGTAATGTTATTGTGTTATAATCTCAACAACCCAAAGATTAGGATTGTTATGAAAAAGTTTATTGTGTTATCAGTCATATTCACAGCGACAATATTTGCATCGATTGATTATAGCCAATTGCCTCAAGCCAAAGCATTTGTGGACAAGATGCACAGAAAATATCACTTCAACAAAGCATATCTATATAAGTTGCTCAAATCAGCCAAGCATCAATCCAAGACGCTATCTAGATACCAAGGCAGGCACAAAGTCGGCAGCACCGATTTTAGTTGGCATCGTTACAAGTCCAAAATATTGATACCTGAGAGTATTGCCCTTGGCAAAAAGTTTATGCAGCACAACAAAAAATGGCTCAAAAAGGCTCAAAGACTCTACCATATCCCTCCATCGATCATCACTGCCTTTATCAGAGTAGAGAGCAAATTTGGTATGTATGGTAGTGAATATCCGGTGTGGGATTCGCTGGTTACGCTGGCTTTTAATCACAATCGAAAACAGAAGTTTTTTGAAGATGAGCTAGAAAAGGTGCTTATCCTGTCACGCAGAGAGCATATAGATCCCCGCAAACTCAGAGGATCATTTGCCGGAGCTATGGGGTGTGTGCAACAGGTGCCCTCGATCTATCTTAAGTATGGCAAAGATTTGGATGGTGATGGCAAGAGAAATCCAAACTCTATGGCAGACTGCATAGGTTCAATCGCCTCATTTCTCAGAGACCACCATTGGCACAACGGTATGCCTACAGTCATTAGGGCTAGTTACAAGGGCAAGCGTTTTCACTCACTACGCAGCGGATATCGCACCAAATATCCACTCAAAAATATCCTCTCTCACGGCATCAAACCACGCAAACCGTTTGGATACAAAAGTGCGTACCTGATCAAACTCAAAGATACAAATTACGACGAACTATACCTCGGCACACCAAACTACCGCATCATCACTAGATACAATGCATCCAGCAGATACGGTGTGACGATATCACTATATGCCCAAGCAATGGAAAAAATCTGGAGATCTCTTCGGTAGCTTCTGTGATATATAGCCACAAAAGCTGCTTAGCTATATCTTTGTTATCTTCTATAGAATAGTCCAATCATTCCTATAAGCAGAGATAAATTAATCCAAATCCCAAAAGATACAATAAAACTTGTTGTCACTGACACTGTTTTTAGGATGAGTGAAAAGATAGCGAGAATTGTCAAAAAATATACTCAAAATAGATAAAAATTTTAAGTATATAATAATTTTTATCTATTATAATTAAATGTGCAGTATGCATGATTATTACACTAAAGGAGAAAAGATGGCAAGCTCATTGGTAACACGAAAAGCACCCGAGTTTACTATGGATGCTTTTGACCCTGTCAGCGGCAAATATACAACTGTCAGCAGCAGCGATTTTGCAGGCAAATGGCATGCGATCTGCTTCTATCCTGGTGATTTTACTTTTGTTTGACCAACCGAACTGGCTGCCGTGAATGCAGCACTACCAAAATTTGAAGAGTTGGGTGTTGAACTATTAGTTGTCTCCTGCGATACGAAGTTTTCGCATAAAAGATTTGTAGAAACCGAGCCTTTAATGAAAGGCTTCAGTATTAAAATGGGAGCGGACAACACGCACAGAGTAGCAAAAGCGTTCGGTGTTTATCACAAAGAGAGCGGCATGGCTATCAGAGGAAGATTTTTGATCAATCCTGATGGTGAAGTGGTCGCACAAGAAGTGCTTACACCGCCTGTAGGCAGAAATGTAAACGAGTTTCTCAGACAAATAGAGGCATTCAAGCATGTTGAAGCCACGGGAGAGGTAACCCCTGCCAACTGGAGACCGGGCAAAAAAAGTCTACCGGTCAATACAGACATAGAGAATATGACCGGCAATGTCGGCAGCTATGTTACAATCGAAGAGATTTTATCATAATCATATGATCCTATAGGTTTCCAAATCTACAAAGATTTGGAAACTACAACTTATTCCAAAAGTCTGAACAATTTATAGATATCTGCTATAATGGCTTTTATGAAAAAAACCATCGCTATGCTCATCGCAACTATTACACTAATCACCATGGCATATATAGGCAAACAGGGCTATCTATCTGCCAAAAAGTATGAGCAAAAAACTTATCAGATCAGTCAGATGATGCATGCCGGTGCTCTTGCGGAGCTTCAGCTTAAGGAGTTGGCATCTCTATTTACTCTGGGGCTCGTCAAAAATGACACCAAAGAGAAGATGCTATCATTGCAAAAAGATAGACACTCTCTCGATAGACTCTCCAAAAGGTATGCACTCTACTTTGCATCTGGTGCCGGAGTGATACTGCTACTCTACTTTCTGCTATCTTTGAGAGGTTTTACTATTGTAGTATCTTTGGCAGCACTATTGGCACTCATCAATGGGCTTATCACACCTATTCTTTTGGTAGTAATACACAAAAAAGTAGAATATCTGGGAGATGTAGTTCTCTCATTTGAATCCAAAGGCATCATAGGCTCAGTGCTCAAGCTATATAATGAACACTCTTATGTAGTAGCCGGCGTGATACTGCTTTTTTCTATTGTTATTCCTTTTATCAAAACCTTTTCGATGCTTTTTGTCGCTGCATTCGAAAACAGCAAGTTTGCTGCCAGGATCGTGGGCTTTTTTAAGCATCTTGGCAAATGGTCAATGATAGATGTGTTTGTAGTGGCTATTTTGCTTGTCTATCTGACCGGTGGCAACTCAGACACAAGCAAGGCAGAGGTAGAGATAGGATTGTATTTTTTCCTTATATATGTCATTTTGTCTATGATAGGAAGCTTG
>CAZVPN010000039.1:0-11142 GCA_964628135.1 uncultured Campylobacterales bacterium | reverse complement strand
CCTATTGTATCATTATTTTTAGTCTCACCCCAAAAATATTTCAAATTGCCACAATATTAGGCAAATAGCATATTGCGTGCAAGAATATGCAATTAAAGTTGCATTTGATAGGTGTATTTTAGTGTAGAATTACAAAGTCAATTAAATTTTATGAAAGGGGTTAAGATGGCAACATTAACCGAATTTGACCAAAATGTAGTAGAGAGAATAAAAGAGCAAATTGCATTTGATAAAGAAAAAACAGAATTGGCAAATGTTGATTTGGAGAAAGCGTTAGAATTGGTAAAAGATGCAGAGGCAATTTTGCTAGATGTAAGACCACCTGCAAAAGTCAATGGTGAAAATGCACAAGAGGCTGATATTCCAAGTTCTTACTATACTCCATATACTGATTTTACAAACTATCTGGATATTTTGCCAAATGACAAAACTGAGCCGATAGTTGTTGCATGCCTAAAAGGATTGTTTGCAAGTAGAGTAAAGGGATATTTGCAAGCTCTTGGATATGAAAATGTGTATGTATATACGGGTAATATCGATGATTGGATCACTGCTCACAAGGCTCACAGCAAATAGTTATTACTCATTAATACATTCTTACATATTTTGTGTTACGAAGCTCCAGCTTCGTAACACATGCCAAGCATCAAACCAATATAGGACATCTATTTATGTTTGCAAGATACGCTAATTACACGGTATGTATCCTAGGATAGGAGTTTTTGGGACAAGTTTTAGGATTTAGTTGTAGACCCCAAGAATCTCTGTAAATGATGTGATCGTATTGATAGGTATCGGTAGTCATGATGATGCGTAGTTGTATGCAAATACCAATTACGGTCACAAATCAAAAAAAGAGACATTATCCTTAAAACAATCAAACATATTTATATCTCCAAAATCTATATTGTGCTTTTGTATGTTGAGTCCATTTTTCAATTCCATATTATAATACCAATATGAACTGGGGTTAATATTGTTATAGTAATTTTTGTATAATAGTCATAATAGAGTTTAAAGGATAGTGACAAGATGCCAAAGACAAGTGTGCAATCAGATTCAGAGTTGGCTTTGGATGAGCCGAGGATGTATCGGGTGATACTTCATAATGATGACTATACTACAATGGATTTTGTTGTGATGGTGCTTGAGAAGATATTTCACAAAAACCAACGCCAAGCAGAGCAGATCATGATGGATGTCCACAAAAAAGGCAAGGGGATCTGCGGGGTATATACTTTAGAGATAGCCCAAACCAAGGTAGAGCAGGTTCGCACACTTGCTAAGCAAAATCAATTTCCGCTTTTAGCGACATATGAAGAGGATATATAATTATGAATAGAGGAAACAAGATATGATAAGTGTAGAGCTAAACAGTGTATTTGCCTATGCAGTAGATTATGCCAAAAGAATGCATCATGAGTATTTGACTGTAGAGCATATATTCTACTCTATACTCCATAGTAAAGAGGGCATCAATATTATAACAGTACTGGGTGCAGATGTAGAAAAATTAAAAAAAGAGATTATACAGCATATGGATAAAGTTATTCCTACTCTCGAAGAGCCTGTAGATCCTCTTGAGACGCTTGCTTTATCGAGCACTATAAATGATATGATGAATCATGTTCACGCATCAGGTGCCAGGGAGGCTTCGGTAGGCGATATGCTGGCATCTTTATCAAATCTTAGTGACAGTTATGTGAGCTATCTTTTGCAAAAAGAGGGTATAGATAGGGTAGAGGTATTGGAAGTGATATCGCATGGTCTTGACAAGTCAGAGACAAAAACCAAAGAAAAAGAGAAGTTTCCAAATCTTGCTGCTTTTACTTATGAGTTGGTGGAGCAGGCAAAAAACGGCAAAATTGATCCGGTAATTGGAAGAGAGGATGAGATAGACAGGGTGATGCAGACTCTATGTCGTCGCAAGAAAAACAATCCGCTACTGGTAGGTGAGCCGGGTGTCGGAAAGACTGCTATAGCAGAGGGCTTGGCACTGCTTATTGCAGAAGATAGGGTGCCTGATGTACTCAAAGATGCAAAGATATATGCTTTAGATATGGGAGCTTTAGTAGCAGGGACAAAATTTAGAGGTGATTTTGAGAAGAGGCTCAAAGGTGTCATCAATGAAGTGGCTCAGATAGATAATGCAATCGTGTTTATAGATGAGATACATACGCTTGTGGGTGCCGGCTCTACAAGCGGCGGCAGTATGGATGCGAGCAATATACTCAAGCCCGCACTTGCAAGGGGTGAGTTTAAGTGTATCGGAGCTACTACTTATAGCGAGTATCGAAGTTTTTTTGACAAAGATAAAGCACTCTCAAGAAGATTTGCCAAAGTGGATGTCCAAGAGCCAAGCATTGAAGATACCTTCAAGATACTCAAAGGGGTGCAGCACAAATATGAAGCATATCACGATATAGCATTTAGCGACAAGGCTTTGCAGAGTGCCATTGATCTGAGTGTAAAGTATATACATGATAGATTTTTGCCCGATAAGGCTATGGATATCATAGATGATGCAGGTGCTTCGTTTATGCTTAGGGGCAAAAAGGATATGGAGATTACTAGCAAAGATATTACCGAGATAGTATCGCGTATGCTAAAATTGCCGCCAAGCACACTTGAGAGTGATGATATATCCAAATTAAAAGATTTAGAAAAGAGTCTAAAGAGGCAGATAATCGCCCAAGAAGAGGCTATACACCAACTTGCCAAATCGATAAAACGCTCTTATGCCGGACTAAACGGCGATGATAAACCTATTGGGAGTTTTCTTTTTGTAGGTCCTACCGGAGTAGGTAAGACGGCACTATCCAAGGCTTTGGCGGAGACTTTGGATGTGCATTTTGAAAAGTTGGATATGAGTGAATATATGGAGCCTCATGCGGTAAGTCGTCTAATAGGTGCGCCTCCCGGGTATGTGGGGTTTGAGCAGGGTGGATTGTTGACGGAGATGATCAAAAAACATCCATATACGGTCTTGCTGCTTGATGAGATAGAAAAGGCTCATCCTGATATTATGAATATTTTGTTGCAGATAATGGATGGAGCAAGACTTACCGACAATAATGGAGTGGTAAGCGACTTTAAAAATGTCATACTGATAATGACTTCAAATATAGGCACAAAAGAGGCGAATGTAATGGGCTTTGAGAAGGATAACTCCTCAAGAGTCGATAGTGCACTAAAAGCATTTTTCTCACCCGAATTTAGAAATAGATTGAGTGCTATTGTAGAGTTTTCACCACTAAATGAAGAGGCTATAGTAGAGATAGTAGATATAGAGATCGAAAAGTTGAATGCACAGATGCAAAACAAAAAAATAGATATCAAACTCTCCAAAGGTGCCAAAAAACATATAGCAAAACTAAGCCATAGCAATGAGTTTGGAGCCAGGGAGATATCCAGAGTCATTGATGACAAGATCAAAGAGCCGTTAACGGATGAGATACTTTTTGGCAAACTCAAAGATGGCGGTAGAGTCGAAGTGGACTTCAAAAAAGATAAGTTGATCTTTGCTTTTGGCAAGAAGTAGATGAGTATATTTTTTGGAGAGTCGAGATAATGGGCTCTATGTTTGATGAGGATTACTACTTTATCCCCCCGCTTAGTCGCTATTCATATATCTTTCCGGATCCAAGAGAGGCTTCGGATGAGGGGCTTTTGGCATATGGTGGGGATCTGGAGCCAAATAGAATATTGACCGCTTATCGGTATGGAATATTTCCTTGGTATAGCCAAGGCGATCCCATCCTTTGGTGGTCGCCGGATCCAAGGCTTTTGCTCTATCCCAAGGATTTCATCACGCGAAAATCTTTTGCCAGAGTATTGAGAAATAGGGGCTTTAGTGTGACATTCGATAAAGATTTTTCCGCTGTCATAAAACAGTGTGCTTCTGTGCCGAGAGAGGGGCAGGAGGGAAGCTGGATATTGCCCGAGATGCAAGAGGCTTATGTCAAGTTGCACAATATGGGCTTTGGACACAGTGTAGAGGTTTGGCTGGATGGCAAATTGGCAGGCGGCTTATATGGACTTGCTATGGGTGGAGCTTTTTTTGGTGAATCTATGTTTTCATTGGTAAAAGATGCATCCAAAGTAGCATTTCGTGCACTCAGTGATGTTTTAGGTGGCAGAGGATATGATTTTATAGATTGTCAGATGAGAACAGATCATTTGGTTAGTTTGGGTGCCGTTGAGGTAGATCGGAGCAGTTATCTCGATGAACTTGCGCAGGCACTTACAAAGCCAAGTGATATAGGCAGTTGGCAAAATTTTGAATGGAAATATGAGGAGCGCTTAGATGGTAGATAGAGAGCTTGGTTTTTCACTTTGGCTTGATTTTGTGGAGAGAGAGTATCTGCAAAATGAATTTAGCAAGCTCATTGAAAAAGGTGTTATTAACGGAGCAACAAGCAATCCGGCAATATTCGCATCAGCAATTACTACTTCAGATGCATACAAGACTCAATTGGAGAGTTTGAATGGTTTGAGCCCCAAAGAGAAGTATGAAGCATTGGCAATAGAGGATATAAGAGGTGCTGCAAAGGCTCTGAGGGGGTGCTATGATGAAGGCAATGATGGGTATATATCTATCGAAGTAGATCCATTTTTGAGTGATGATACAGATGGCACGATCGCTGAGGGCAAAAGGCTCTTTGAGGCTATAGGCGAGCCAAATGTAATGATAAAAGTGCCGGCAACCGAGGCTGGATATGCTGCAATGACCGGTTTGATGCAAGAGGGTATATCTGTCAATGCAACTTTGGTTTTCTCTCCACAACAAGCTCAAAAATGTGTAGAGGCAATGCAGGAGGGGATGAAAAATCAAAATAACAAAATAGATGGGGTAATATCTGTATTTGTAAGTCGTTTTGATAGGTTGCTTGATGAGGAGCTTATAAAAGCCGGTATAGAGCCATTCAGGATAGGCATAATGAATGCAGCAAAAATCTACAATCTAATAGAGAGCTATAAAGTGCCAAATATTCGTACACTATTTGCAAGCACGGGGGTCAAAGGCAGCGGTGTTGATGCAGATCATTATATAAGAGGTCTTCTTGCCTCACACTCAATAAATACTGCTCCACTTGCAACTATAGAATCATATATAGATTCAAATATCTCCAAAAATGCTTCACTTCCTATAAGTAGCGATAGGATCGATGATTTTTTTGGTAATTTAAAGAGTGCAGATATAGATATGCAATCTATCTATCAGAAACTGCTTGCTGATGGCTTGAATGCTTTTGAAAAGGCATTTGAAGATATGCTTCAGTCTATACAATAATTCAAGGGGGAATATCATGGAAGATAGACTAAAACTTTATCTCAAGACAATGGAGGCTCACAACGGAAGTGATCTGCACATCAAGGCAGGATCCGGCGTGAGGGCTCGTATAAATGGCGAGCTTAAAGTACTTGGCAAAGAGTATATGACGAATGAACAGGTTTTTGATTTAATAAAAGCAATCACAACTGATAAGGAGCTGGAAAAGCTACGAAAAACCGGGTATACAGATTTTGGCTATACGCCAAATTCTAAAAGCAGGTATAGGGTAAATGCTTTTAGTCAAATGGAAGGATACAGTTTGGTCATGAGAGTTATTCCTACAGATATCCCGACTATAGAAGAGCTTAAGCTTCCGGATATAATCCATAGCTTTACGGACATACCTAGGGGATTGGTATTGGTAACAGGTGTTACCGGAAGCGGTAAATCAACTACATTGGCAGCCATGCTAAACAGTATCAATAACAAATATCAAAAGCATATAATTACACTTGAGGACCCTGTAGAATTTGTTCACAAAGATAATAAATGTTTGATTAATCAAAGAGCAAAAGGGACTGATTTTGAAGAGTTTGCAGATGCTTTACCTGCAGCACTAAGAGAGGATCCAGATGTCATACTGGTAGGAGAAATGCGTGATGTGGAAACAATAGAGCTGGCATTACATGCTGCCAATACGGGACATTTGGTTTTCTCTACGCTTCATACACTAGATGCCAAGGAGACCGTCAATAGAATCATAGGCTCTTTCCAGAAAGAGGAGCAAAATCGAATTAGATTGTCTTTGGCGTCAGTAATATCAGGTATTGTTTCTCAAAGACTTGTACCTACCGTTGCGGGAGGCAGAGCAGCAGCAGTAGAGGTAATGGTTCAAACCTCCAGAGTCAAAGAGTTGATTAGGGATAACCGAGATGTAGAAATATTTGATGCTATCGAAGAAGGCAAGGATATTTATGGATCCCAAACTTTTGACCAGCATTTACTGGAGATGGCAGATGAAGGTGTAATAACCACGGATACGGCACTTGAGTATGCAACAAGCCCTTCAGACTTAAAGCTAAAATTCGAAGGTGTTGGCAGAAGCAGTACACAAAACAAAAATCAAGAGGGTGGAACTGCCGGTCTGGATGCATTTGATTTTAAAGAGGAAGATTAAAAGTTCACGGGGCAGGATATTTTTAAATAAATTTGGATATAATCCCCACCTATTTTATAAAAAGGATTGTAATGTTAGAGGGTATTATTAGAGAGAGTATCGGAAAGAGCAATGCAAAAAAGCTCAAAAGAGATGGTTATCTAATAGCTAACATCTATGCCAAAGGTGTAGAGAATATTCATGCAGCATTTAAGCAGGGTGAATTTATCAGAGCTGTTAGAGCCAAGGATTCATTGGCAATGGAGATCAAAGTGGACGGAAAAGAGATGAAAGTCGTAGTCCAAGAGTACCAGCTGCATCCAGTTACCGGCGATATTGCACATGTCGATCTTCGTGTTGCTGTTCCCGGAGCTATAACAGACTATTTGATTCCTGTCAAAACCGTCGGCACACCAAAAGGACTCAAAAATAAAGGTGTTTTGATCATGAGCAAAAGAAGACTTAGAGTTAGAGGTGCTATAGAAAATATGCCACAGTATTTCACTCTTGATGTATCAGATCTGGATAGAGATGACAATATCTTGGTTAGAGATGTTGAAGTTCCCTCTGACTGCAAAATGATGGATAGAGCTGATGTTGCTATCTGCGGTGTAATCAAGGCTGGATAAAATGCTTTTTGTTGGTTTGGGCAATCCTGGATCGACTTATAAAGATAATAGACACAACATAGGCTACAAGGTCATTGATAGATTGATTGATGATCTTGGTGCCAGAGATATCTCCAAAAATTCGTTTGAGGGTCAGCTTTTTAGATTTGGCACCCTCTTTCTTCTCAAACCTACAACCTATATGAACCTATCCGGTAAAAGTGTTCAGGCTGTGAAAAATTTTTTTAAAATTCCAATAGAAGAGATAGTTGTCATTCATGATGATATCGATCTTCCTTTCGGTGCAGTCAGAATTAAGAGAGGTGGCGGAGATGGCGGACACAATGGACTCAAATCGATTGATGAAGCCATAGGCAGAGAATATGTCAGAGTCAGGATAGGCGTAGGCAAGCCAGAGCACAAATCAGAGGTATCAAGCTATGTGTTGCATGATTTTACCGATGAGGAGCAAACTAATCTTGATAGGCTTGTATTGTACACAGCCACGCTTTGCCGCAAAATTCCAACTACTAATTTAGAACAAATAAAATCCCTATATTCTGTCAAAGATATTTCAAAAATTAAATAGTAAAATAAAATATTTTTACTGAAGTAATCAATATGTAATGTAATTCCATTATTATTTTAATAGCTATATCTACATTTTGGTTTAGCAAAAATAATTTTAAGGGGAAGCAGTAATGAAAATCAAACTTTTAATGGCGCTGTCGCTTGTGAGCACTATGTGTTATGGTACTAACTTGGATACCAAGTCCAACAAAAATGACTTTAGGCTTCGTATTTTACATGTAAATGATACACATTCGCATTTGGAGCCTATTAGAATAAGCACAAAGGTAAATGGCATCAAGACATATTTATATACAGGCGGATATGCAAAAATATCTGAATATGTCAAGGATACGAAAAAGAGTGATAATCATACAATTTTCTTGCATGCAGGAGATGCTGTGCAAGGGACGCTATATTATAATCTTTTTGGCGGCAAGGCGGGGTTAGAAGCATTGAATCATATGCAGATAGATGCCGAGACTTTGGGCAATCACGCATTTGATAAAGGTGTGGATAATATGGTTGATAATTTTGCTTCAAAGGCAACTTTTTCTATCGTAGATGCTGATATAAATGTCACGGGCAAAGATGAGAAAAAGTTTGAAAAGTATGTGAGGCCATATAAAATCTTGGATGTTGATGGGAAAAAGGTTGGAGTTGTCGGTGAGACGGTAGATGCATCAAGACTTTCTATGGCCGGTCCATCTGTGCACTTTTTGGATTATATTCAAAGTGCCAACAGAGCTATTGCAGATTTGCAAAAACAAGGTGTCAATAAAATAATATTCCTAACCCACATAGGATACAACAAAGACAGATGGCTTGCAAATCATGTAAAAGGTATAGATGTTATCGTAGGAGGACATTCTCATACTCCTCTAGGAAATTTTTCTAATGTTGGAATCAAAACCAAAGGAAAATATCCAACTGTCGTAGAGCATGATGATGAGAAGACGCTGGTTGTGACTGCATGGAAATGGGGTATGTTTGTCGGAGATTTAAATGTGTTTTTTGACAAAGATGGCAAGGTTGTATCATATTCAGGAACTCCCGTGATATTATCAGGGGATAAATTTTTGAGAAAAAACTCAAAAGGAAAGAAAAGAGAGGTAAATGCGACTGTTAAAGCTCAAATAGTTGACTTTATCAGCAAACAAAAAGATATTAGGATAGAGAAACCAGATAGTGAAATTGCTACCATAATCAATAAATATAAACCACAAGTAGATAAAATGATGCAAAAAACAATAGGTCAAGCATCTGCCTATCTCCCTCATTCTAGATTGCCGGGGGTAGTTGATCAGGATAATGGAGAAGTGCTTCCTCATGGCTCTTTGATAGCTCCACTGGTGGCACTTGGTATGTATGAAAAGGCTTATGAGTATAGTCATGGTGCAGTTGATTTTTCTTTGCAAAATGCAGGTGGAGTTAGACACTCTATCGATGAAGGGAATGTAACTTACGGATCTATCCAGACTATGCTGCCATTTGGAAATACTCTTGTAACGCTCAATATGAAAGGCAGTGACATTAAAACAATGATAGAAAATGCCATAGATAGAGCTTATATCAAAAAAAATGATACAGGAGCATTTCCTTACCTTGGCAATGCAAAATTCACATTCGATGCCAAAGCTCCTTTGGGTAGTAGAGTTGCAGAGTTTAAAATCAAAGATAAGAGTGGTAAATGGCAGGATTTGGTTCCCAGCAAAACATATGTGATTGCCACAAACTCTTATATTGCAGGTGGCGGTGATTATTATAGTGAGATGACCAAATTTGCAACCAAGAAGTATGATACAGGCTTTGTAGATAATGAAGACTTTATAGACTATGTTAAGAGACATAAAGTAATTAAACCACTTCCTGAAGATGAATTGCCTGTTACAGTAGTAAATGCAAATAAATAGTTTTTGATTGACTATAACTTACAATTGTGCTTTAGATATATAATGCCTAACTCAGCTTAAATAGCTGTTAGTTAGGTAATTTTAGATAAAATCATTCCTAAAATAACATTTTAGGATCTTCTATGTCAATAGACTTCAAAAATCTTGCCAAAAAATATGGCACACCGCTATATGTATATGATTTTGATGCCATAAAAAACAATTATAACAATCTTAAAAGTGCATTTGAGGGCAAAAAATCTTTAATTGCGTATGCAGTCAAGGCAAATTCAAATCTATCTGTTGTCAAGTTGCTTGCTAGCCAAGGTGCAGGGGCTGATTGTGTCAGTATCGGAGAGGTGCGTAGGGCACTCAAGGCAGGAGTAGAAAAGTATAAAATAATCTTTTCAGGTGTTGGCAAGCAGGATTATGAGATCAAAGAGGCACTCCAAAAGGATATACTGCTTATCAACCTAGAGAGCGATGCTGAGATGAAGAGGGTAGAGTTAATAGCCAAGGAACTTGGCAAGAGTGCCAGAATCTCTATTCGTATCAATCCAAATGTAGACCCAAAAACACACCCATATATTTCTACAGGCTTGCACGAAAACAAATTCGGGGTAGATATAGATACAGCTAAAAGAATGTACATATATGCCAAAAATTCAGATTACTTGGACCCAATTGGTTCTCATTTCCATATTGGATCACAACTTTTGGATATTGCACCTATCGAAGAGGCAGCTTCTATTGTGGCAGATTTAATCAAATCACTCAATGCCATAGGCGTAGAGATCAAATTTTTTGATGTAGGCGGCGGTATAGGCATTGATTATGATGATAACCAAACGATTGACCTGCAATCTTATGTGGAAGCTGTATCAAAGGCCACTAGAGGACTGGATGTGACTATAGTGTGTGAGCCAGGCAGATACATGGTTGGCAATGCCGGTTATCTGCTTACATCTGTTTTGTATGAAAAGGTGAATGGGGACAAAAGATTTGTGATAGTGGATGCCGCTATGAATGATATGATCCGCCCAACACTCTATAAGGCGTATCATAAAATAGAGTATTTGGGTGATAATACTTCCAAGGCTACAAGTGCAGATATTGTAGGTCCTATTTGTGAGAGTGGAGACTGGCTTGCCAAATCGGTGGATATACCAGAAACTGATCATAATGATTTGATCGTTGTGCATAGTGCAGGAGCTTATGGGTTTACAATGTCCAGCAACTACAACACAAGGGGTAGAGCTGCCGAGGTGGCTATAGAAGATGGAAAAGATAGACTCATAAGAGAGAGGGAGAGCTTTGAGGATCAGATAGCCCTCGAAGAGAAGCATCTATAGATAAAGGAGCAAAAATGGCACTTGATAACATAAGAGAGCAGATAGATCAGATCGATGATCAGTTGCTTGATGCCTATAACAAAAGAATGGAGTTGGTCCATCGCATAGGTGAGATCAAGCAAAACTCCGGTGCTCCTATATATAGGCCAGAAAGAGAGCAATATATACTCGATAGGCTCAAAAGCAGAAACGCCATAACAGACGGAGTTTTGACTGATGAAGCGATAGAGGCATTATTTTTGGAGCTTTTTGCCGTAGCTAGAAATTTTGAGCTACCTGAGAGAATAGC
>CAZVPN010000038.1:0-11290 GCA_964628135.1 uncultured Campylobacterales bacterium | reverse complement strand
ATGGCGTAACTGACAAGCCTACGCACACTGCTTCTATGGCAGAGATGGGTGCAGCATGTGTGGCTAGTACAGGAAAGGGTCTTTTAAATGGTAGCGCCGTGTCTATGACTATGTATCCTGTCGTTCCTAACTACAAAAAATATGAGTTTGGAAGAGATTTAAATGGAACTTTCGGAACTATAGGTCTTGCTGGCCATTGGGTTAAAATGCTATTGCATGTTGGTTTTTTATGGAAAGCAAAACTCAAGCCGGGCTGGACACTAATCCCTGAATAAAAACAAGGGTGATGTCCTAAACAATACAACTATGTATTAAATAGAATTACAAAATATAGAAGGAGAAACTATGAGACATATAGAACAGTATGAGCAAAGCGGCTACACACCGGTACCAGGTAAGTTTACACTATTTTTAAGAAGATGTGTCATCTGGCAGATTATTCAATTTCTTTGGATCAATCTCAAAATGACAGTCCTCATCGTCAAATCACACCACTAAGATTCTTGGGCATAATGCCCAAGAACGCCTTATCTTTCTGTATTTATTATTATCTTCCATTAACTTTACTATTACACCAATGTAATTGTCTTACAAATTGCCTAAGTCGCAAAATTAGTGGATTTGGATTAGAAGAGAATTTGTGTTGCACTCTCGGGGCAATCCCAAGAGCACTTTTAAGAATAAAGTTGATTCAACTTTTGTATGAACGCTCCGCGTTCCTTAAATCAACTTATCAAGCAGGTATAGCACCACTGTCGTTGGCATAATGCTCCAAATATTCAAATACATCTTTGGCATACTTACTATTTGAAATTTTTGATATTGGCTGCATATGCGGGCAAAGTTTTTGTATCTCCGCCTCCATCTTGCCAGACTCATAAATGACTTTCCACTCTGCTGAAGAGTGAGCTAAAGCCACTCTTGGTGCAAGGACATCGCATCCTCCAGCACGCATAAATATTTTATTTAAGATCTTCTCACCTTTTCCGGGATCAGCAGAAACCGTACTATTGAGCAGCACTATTGAAAACATTACCATCACAAAAAAGTATATTTGTTTTTTCATACTATTCTTTCTCCTTTCATAAATTAATGCTCATCAGCATCAAGCTCAAAAAGCTTGGTACCTATATAATAAAGTAGGATCGCTATACCAAGTCCACCCAGAGAGATCATTATTTCGGTAGCACTTGGGAAGTAGTGAACCCACTCAGGTGGCAGCATATACTCTCTTGTCTTCATCATTTGTAGAGGCTTGAGTTGCGTATCATGCACCAGGTCGTATCTCATAAAGAATATACCAATCATTCCAATGAATGATCCCCAATACATCCCAATCACATTTTTGCCCATACTTTTAAGTATAATAACCAATGGTATCACCATGCCAAACAGTACCTCTGCCCAGAATGGCCATGATGATATAATCTCTTTGACCACATCTGCACGACCAGGCATACCACCATAAACACCTGTTAGCATCTTCCATGTCTCAAAAAAGATTAGAATTGACAAAAGCAAACCTTGTATTTTTGCTAAATTTACCAACATAACTCTTATCTTTTCAGGAAAATCAAGTTTATATCTAAAGCCCATAATAATAAAAGCGATATATATACCGGTAATAAATGCGGTTAGGATAAAATATGTAGGATAGAACACTCCGTTTGATATGGTTCTTGAATTAAGAAAACCAAAGACTCCACCAAGATTGGAGTGGGCTGCAAGACCTACCAACAAACCTATCAAGCCAAAAACCTTTGCCTTTTTCATGTCATGTTTTAATAAAAATACAAACTCTATAATCATAAAGGTCAAATAGAGTCCATACAGAGTACCCATCCACCATATTGCTGAGGTAAGACCTGGCGTCAATACATTATAGATCATCATTCTAACAGGATGACCTATCTCAAAAGCAATCACGGCAAATCCAGCCAAAATTGTAACTATAGATGTAAATATCGCTCTTTTGGAGATTGCCTCATAATCTTTGAAGCCAAATACATCACCAAGTGAACCTACTATACACATTCCAGTTGAGCTAACAACAAAAAAGATATAAACAGCAATCAAAAGACCCCAAGGATGCTGTCTAGTCACTCCATATGCCTCATGACCATGTATCAAATAGTTTCCTACGCCTATGACAAAAAATGCCAAAAAGAGTAGAGTCAATCCGGCAACCAATAAGTTTCTTGGACTCTTCTCAAAATTCAAAAGATCCTTCACTCCCACCTTATTCACAGGAATTGATGTAATAAATTCTTTTATACTCATACCGGACTCCTTATGTTAGGTAGAACAACTTAGGTTTTGTGCCCAAGTGTGTCTTGAGACTAAAGTGCTCTCTTGTTTTCAAAAGAATACTAATCTCACTGTTTGGATCATCCAGATCACCAAAGGTTCTGACTTTTGTAGGGCAAGTATTTTGACAAGCCGTTGTCGTCTCACCTCGAGCCAATCTGGTATCAGAACAGAATGTGCATTTATCCACAGTCATTGTCCTGTCATCTACATATCTAGCATCGTAAGGACAAGCGTTCATACAATAGCTACACAAAATACACTTATCACTATCCACTCGAACGACATGATTTTCATCATAATATGTTGCATGAGTCGGACATACCTCTTGACAAGGCGCGCTTTCACATTGCTGACATTGAGACGGGAGGAATGTGTTGGAGATGATATCCAAGTTTGGCCACTCTCCCTCCACTTCATTTACGCCGACCCAAATACGATGCTTATCAGCTCCAAGCAAAACGCCGTTTTCTTCCTTACAGGCAACTTCACATGCTTTACAGTTGATACAATTTTTATAATCGAGTGCCATTCCATATCTAGCCATGATTACACCCTCCTTATTTCGACATTTGTACTGTGCATTACTGCTGCACCAAATGTAGGCTCTATATCATCTTTTATGATTGCAGCATCATTGGCACCATTGCCATAAGAGAGTTCCAATCCCTCACTATGAGAGCCAAAGCCATGTAGCATAAATGTTTGATTTGGTGCTATCTTTTCTGTCGGGTATGCCAACAATTCTACCTTGCCCACTTCGCTCTTGACTTCAACCTTGTCGCCAAACTCTATACCCATTTTTTTGGCAACTCTTTTGTTGATCCATAGGTAGTTGGTAGGTATCAAATCTCTTAACATAGCATTGTTTGTGGTGCCACTTTGAGTAAACTGAGCGTGACGACCGGTAATAAGTCTAAATTTACCCTCAGGAACTGAAAATTTCCACTCATCATGCCAAGTCGGCATTGTATCTATTCCCTTGGTTGCAAGATGATCATATTTACAAATTACTTTTTTGTTATCGCCCATTGTTGAATAGAATCTTTTACTCTTTGGATAATATTGATACTCATTTGGATTGAGTTGCTTGTGATACTCTTCTATATGTGGGTAGTAAACACCTTTTTCGTTAAGAATTTCCCAAGCCTTTTTACCAAACTGAGACTCAATAGCCTCTTGGTTAGCTTCATGCACTGGTTTCTCCCAGGCATCTGCCAGATTCCAACCATCCTCTTCAAATACCTTCTCTTCACCTCTTTTTGTTATCTCTGCTTGTAGATCCTTATCATACTTTTTGCTGATTTCAAATAGTGGTTTTGCAAGTTTCTCGGCAAGCTCTTTATAGATTACCTCTGGCTCTTTGGTTTCATATAATGGCTTTATGGCTGCTCTTCTTTGAACAATTGCAGGCTCCAAGAAACCATAAGACTTGACAGGAGAAGTTCTCTCAAGATAACTAGCCTCCGGCAAAATCACATCTGCATACATAGCAGTATCACTCGGCAAGATATCTATCATCACATTGAGATCCATTTTTTTGAGGAATTGAGCTGTTTTAGCACTATTTGGCACGCTCATCATCGGATTGTGTTTACGCATTAACATTGCTCTTACCGGATATGGATTTTTGCCCTCCAAGACCATATTTCTAAAGACTATCCAAGAGCCGGATTTCAATGTAGGAAACGCGATTCCTTCCGTATCAAAACGACCTTCGGCTTGAGCATATATTGGGGCGTTTACATATTCTGGTTTGAGCATAATAGGGTTACCATAAATATATCCGCCTTTTTTATCTATATTGCCACTCATTGCCTGGAAAATTCCCATAGCACGACGAAGCTGATAGTCATTTGGACTAAATACTGACCTTCGCCCTGGATATATCACTGGTGCTTCAGCATCCATAAATTCTCTGGCCATTGTGTATATCTCTTTGGCCTTGATACCACATATTGGCTCTGCCCACTCCGGAGTATATTTGTGAGAGAGAATATGCTGCTTATACTCTTCATACCCTACACCGAATTTTTTCATAAATGCTTCATTATGAAGATTTTCTTTAAATGCTACATATGTCATTGCTAATACATATGCAAGATCTGTTCCCGGATTGACCGGAAGCCATTTATCCGATTTGGCAGCTGTGTTAGTAAAGCGAGGGTCTATACAGATCGTCTTTTTAATTCCTCTTCGCTTAGTTTGCTTAAACATATCTTGAGTATCTGGAGTAATGATTGCCTCAGCACGGTTGGCACCCAATATAATGAAATAGTCAGTATGCTCAAAATCAATTTCAGGATAAACGCCAAGTGTTGCAAAAAAACCACCGCCTGCCGTCTCAAGACAAATACTTACCTCATCCACATAATTTGGACTTCCAAGCTTTTGGCCAACTAACGTTTCAAAGCCCTCTTTGGAGAGCCCTTCACCATTACAGTATCCAATGGTTGCACGGTTATCTTTCTCCTCTTCAAGTATCTGTTTGAGACCTTTGAACCTATCTGTCCCGTTAAGAATTGCATCATATGCCTCATCCCAGCTTACACGCTTAAACTTCCCTTCGCCTCTTTCACCTATACGAATCATGGGATATTTCAATCGATCAGGATCATAGGTAGTCTGAATACCCGCATTTCCTCTTGGACACAACATGTTCCTAGATTTTGGGAAATACGGATTAGGATTAAGTTTGGTAACGATACCATCCTCTACCCGCGCAAATCCTGCACATTTGTTCACGCATATACCACAGAGAAAAGGAATCTCTTCGGCTTTACCGGTACTGGTTTTTGTAGTTACTGTCGACGGTATACCGGGTACAGCTTTATGTTCACCCTCATGACCTGCCGATAATAGACTTGTAGCTCCCACAGTTCCACCGACTACCGTCATAGCCACTGATCCCTGCAAGAACCTTCGTCTGGAAATTTCGACTTCCATCTACACTGCCTCCTTGTTTTATTTAGCTGACAAAGCAGACAAAAAATGTCCTTATTATCAATCTATGTTATATGATAAAGAAGATATGCTTATAGAACTCTTTTTTCTTGCCTTTGTAGTTAATTTTTTTAAATAATTTTGATAATATACACAAATATAAAGACTGTGAATAGGTGATTTATTAATTAAGCTTATATGTAGTTATTAGCAATAAATAGAATTTTTCTTAAGAATAGTACTATTATATGAAACAAAGGAAAAATATGACTTTAGAATATATCAAGGAAAAACTCTCAAAGACTATTTACCCAGGATTTAAAAAAAGTATCATAGAGTTTGATTTTGTCAAAGAGATCAAAATAGATAATGATATAGTCGCAATCAAACTTGATATCCCTTCAAATGCCGCCGAAGTAGAAGAGCAACTAAGACTTGAGATAGAAAAGAGACTCTCTCTTGATCCCAACTATAAACTAATAATTGAAATAACAAAGCCACCCCTACCAAAAATTACAAGCTCATATGGCAAAAATATGCTGCCCAATGTCCAAAATTTTGTAATGGTGAGCTCCGGCAAGGGTGGAGTCGGCAAATCAACAACTACCGTCAATATTGCCATAGCCTTAGCGCGGCAAGGCAAAAGAGTCGGGTTGCTTGATGCCGATATTTATGGTCCTAATATCCCTAGAATGATGGGTTTTGAGGGTGAGCAGCCTATTTTTTTGGGCAAGACCATAAAGCCCATCAAAGCTCACGGAATTAAAGTGATGAGTATAGGCTCACTGGTAGAACGCGGGGCATCCTTGATATGGAAAGGGGCTATGGTTACACAGGCTATTGAGCAGATGATTGAGGATATAGAGTGGGGTCACTTGGATGTTTTGCTTTTTGATATGCCTCCGGGCACAGGAGATGCACAACTTGCTCTGGCACAAAATCTTCCAGTCACTTCCGGTATCTGCGTAAGCACTCCACAAAAAGTTGCACTTGATGATACAATCAGAAGCATGGATATGTTTAAGCAGCTCAATATCCCAATAGCAGGAATAGTGGAGAATATGAGCGGCTTCATATGCCCTGACAACGGCAAAGAGTATGATATATTTGGCAAAGGTACCACCCAACCTCTTGCAGATGCCTATAGCACACAAATACTCGGCGAAGTACCAATCGAGCCTGCTATCCGAGAAGGAGGGGATAGCGGTATGCCTATCACTGTCATAGCTCCAGATTGTGAAATATCCAAAAGGTATCAACAGATAGCTGCAAAATTATGGGATCAGATGAATAATGTCAATGCCGACGGAGGTGTTGACAATAGCAACATACAGCCTACTATATTTTAAATATGCTATAATTTTATATGCAAAATGAACAATTTTTAAGCAATTCTCCAAAAGTAGAGCATATTATTAGAGGTTTGAGTCTAAGCAAATCTCTGCTTGTCTCATCTATATTGATAGGAGAACCATATACAGGCAAAAAATACCTGGCTAAAAGTATATTTCCAAAAGCCTCCATCATTGATGCAAGAGATAGCAGTGACATGGGAGCTATACTGCAAAAACATGATGAGCTGATCATCACTCATTTTGAACATCTAAAAGATAATGAAATACCCGATTTTTCAAACAAGAGAGTCATCGCTATCGCCGATACTCCATATGAGATATCTCGAGCAGAGAGCCGTTTTGCCTTTGTTTATGAAATGCCTTCACTTAGTCAAAGAATAGAAGATATCCCATTGTTGAAGAAGCATTTATGCAGCAAGATTAAAGAGGAGCTGATGATCACAAAAGATACAGATATCGATATCAGTCAGCTTGATATAAGTGACAATATGAGATCCCTCAAGGCATCCATATATAGGATACTTGTAACCGGAGATCTTAATCAGCAGGCACTGGAGGATCTACTGTATAGATTTCTTGAACCCAGAATTATAGGCAACAATGCATATAGAGATCTACTTGGTATATTTGAGAGACCACTTATAAAAGCAGGGATTTCAAAGTATAAATCACAGCTAAAACTTTCGGAAATTCTTGGCCTAAATAGAAATACCCTCAGAAAGAAGATGCATGAACACAATCTCGACTGATTTTAAATTTTTTATTGAACATGATGTTAATCCTTTTATTGTCTTCTCTCACAAAGGAGTTATAAAGTATCTTAACAAAAGTGCTGAGTTTATTGTTACTATGGAAAGTCAAAAAAAAATTTATGATCTAGCGTTATTACACGCACCACAGAGCTTTGGTAGCAGAGTTGCCCTAATGGAACTCTCTTATGGGTCTTATGAATTTTACGGTATAAACATAATGTATAAAAATGAAAATGAGATAGCTGTACAGCTCTACAGCAGACCCAGACCCAAAACAAACTCGGATGAGAGCTTTGAAGGCTATACACCAACTGACATTAACCTGCTGTTACAAGCCAATATTGAACTATTCAAGATAAATTTTAACGGCAAAATCTCTCTCATGACGGACTATAGTATGCCGCAGATTAAACTACATCAAAACAGCTTTTCTATGTTGCTCAGAAAAATATTCTCTCAACTACATGAAAATAGCCGACTCAATATCACACTCACGGTCAAGATTGGTTCAAAAATAATTATAAATAATAAACGTTATCCTATTTTTATTTTAAAAATAGAAGGTGACAAACGCATTTCTGTCAATGATGAAAAACTCAGAAAGATAGCAGTAGAAAACCATATAGATCTTAAATTTACTGAAAATTCTACTATTTTAGAGATCCCCGCTATCTAATTGCCTATTTTTTATACAATTAAATATTTTATTTTTTAAAAAAATTTACTAAAATAAACTCACAAATTAACAAAAGGATTCTCTATGAAAAATAGATTTCTAACACTTCTTGCAATGTTGGCACTGCCGGCTATTGCATCAGCGGATGACAAGCTTAGCAGTGGTGATACTGCTTGGATGCTGGTAGCTACTGCATTTGTAATGCTAATGACACCGGCAGGTCTTGCACTATTTTATGGCGGCATGACTCGTAGCAAAAATGTGCTCAACACAATGGGAATGAGTCTTATAGCCTATGCGGTAGGTACACTTGTATGGGTAGTTGCCGGATACTCTATTGCTTTTGGTAGTGGTGATTTTATTGGTAGTGGAAAGATAATGCTTGATGGTATTACCGACAAAACACTCTCTGGTACTATACCAGAACTTTTATTTGTAGCATTTCAGGGCACATTTGCTGCTATCACGGTAGCGATTGCAAGTGGCTCGATGATAGAGAGAGTCAAATTCTCTACATTTACAATCTTTGCTGCTCTTTGGATACTTGTAGTCTATGCACCTATTACTCACTGGGCATGGGGAGGTGGAAGCACATTTAACTTTGGTGAAATGGACTTTGCCGGTGGAACTGTCGTTCACATCAATGCAGGTGTAGCAGGATTTGTTGTTGCTATGATACTTGGCAAGAGAAAAGATTATGGCAAAGCGCCGTTAAAGCCATTCTCTCCTGTATTGACTGTTCTTGGAGCAATGCTTCTTTGGTTCGGCTGGTTTGGATTTAACGCCGGATCTGAAGTAGCAGCTGATGGTGTAGCAGGCAATGCATTTTTGGTTACAAATGTAGCAGCTGCTCTTGGTGTAATCGGATGGCTTTTGATGGAGTATATAGTATATAAGACTCCTACACTTATCGGTGGTGCTTCCGGTGCCGTAGCTGGTCTCGTTGCTATCACTCCTGCGTCTGGTTCAGCGGGAGTAGTCGGAGCTATCATTATAGGTCTTGTTGGCGGTGCTCTTGGATTTATTGGGGTATCTAAAATCAAAAAGCTCTTCAAGGTAGATGATAGTCTGGATGCTTTTTGGGTGCATGGTCTAGTAGGTATCTGGGGCTCAATCGCAACTGCACTTTTTGTAGCTCCATACCTTCAGGCAAAAGATTATTCAATCAGTTCTCAACTTGTATCTCAGCTTGAGGCTATAGGATTGACCATAGTTTATAGTGCGATTGCTACAGCAGTAGTCTATTTTGTAGCAAGCATCCTTACAGGCGGTGGCAGAGTAGATGAAGAGACAGAGCTTATTGGTCTAGATGAAAAAGTTCACGGCGAAAAGGCTATGAACCTATAAATAATAGGAGATTGGCGTTGCAATGTTGACTCGAAAGAATATATATTCAATGCCTGACATACAACAACAGGGATCTGACGTTGTAATGTTGACTCGGAGAGTAAATATTCAGCGCCTGACCCCCACTAAGGAGAAACGATGAAAAAAATAGAAGCGATAATCAAGCCATTCAAACTTGAAGAGGTAAAAGATGCCTTGGTAGAGGCAAATATAGAGGGTATGACTGTATCTGAGGTCAAAGGTTACGGTCGTCAGCAGGGACACTCTGAGCTATATAGAGGTGCAGAGTATGTGGTAGAGTTCATTCCAAAGGTTAAAATAGAGATAGTAGTAAGTAGCCAAGAGTATGCAGATATTGCAATAGAAGCTATCAAAAAAGCGGCTTACACAGGTAAAATAGGTGACGGTAAAATATTTGTGAGTGATATTAGTCATACTATTCGTATTAGAACAGGCGAAGAGGACGAAGAGGCACTCTAAGCCAAACTCCCAAAATTAGCTATTACCTTCCACAAAAAAACAGTAACAACAAGTCGGGATATATCCCGACACCCTCATTGATTTATCATTTACTTTACAATTATATAATAGATCGCGATACAAAACAAACAAGGAGATACTTATGAAAATATTAAAACAATTCCCACTTAGCGGAACAAACAACGGTCAAATATCAGTAGGTATAATCGATAAACCATATGGTGATGATTCTGATAGTGTAGCTAGTATAGCCATATCACTAAATGCGGATAACAAAGAGCCTGATTGGAAAGTGCATATACCAAAAGAGAATATTGGTGAAGTGATAGATGCTCTAAAGAGTGCAAAAGAGGAGTTGTAGGAGCAGATATATAATCTGCCCACAAAAGAGATATTATCTCTTTGAGAATTGTGGAGATCTTCTCGCTTTTCTTTTACCCGGTTTTTTACGCTCAACGACTCTAGAGTCACGAGTCAAAAGTCCCATAGGTTTGAGAATAGCTCTGAAGCTTGGCTCATACTCTACCAACGCTTTAGAGATGCCGTGCTTGACTGCATCAGCTTGAGCAGAGTATCCGCCACCCAATGTAGAGGCAGTGATATTGACAGCCTCAAGCTGCTTTGTAGCCTCAAGTGGAAGTCTGACTTTCATCTTCAAAGTCTCATGACCACCAAGCCACTGATCGAGAGTCAAACCATTGATTAGCATCTCACCGTTACCTGGAGTTAGCCAAACTTTAGCTATCGCTGTTTTTCTTTTGCCTGTTGCATAGATCTTGGCCATTATTTAGCTCCTTTTGTGATTTGTGCTGTATGTGGATGCTCACTGCCTGGATAAACTTTGAGCTTTTTGATCATCTGCTTACCAAGTTTTGTCTTTGGAAGCATACCTCTGACTGCTATTCTATAAAGCTTTTCAGTGTGATTTTCGAGCATATCGCTAAGTTTGTTGCTTTTTGTGCTACCGAAATATCCACTATGTCTAAAATACTCTTTGTCATCAAGCTTAGCACCGGAAAATACCGCCTCTTTGGCATTGATGATCACTACATAATCTCCACAATCTACATTTGGAGTAAAGCTTGGCTTATGCTTGCCTCTTAGAAGTGTAGCTACTTCAGTAAGGATACGACCAAAAGTTTTACCTTTAGCATCGATCAATACCCAATCACGCTTCACTTCATGAGGTTTGGCAACTTGTGTCATATTCATGAGTTTGTCCTTTTTTGTTTATACTAAAAACTAAACCGACCGATACAAAACCGATCTAGTATGATTTTGGTAGCGAAGTGTATCTTTTTATCCTTAAACTATCTTTAATTTAAGTTATTTTTAAGTTTAAAACTATCTTTTTGATTAAACTACATAATAATTTAAACATATGTCACTCTTTGCCAAAAATACGGCTTAGACCCTCTCTATCTCTATAC
>CAZVPN010000037.1:0-11429 GCA_964628135.1 uncultured Campylobacterales bacterium | reverse complement strand
AAATATTATTGCAATTGTTTTGGTTATTGCATCTGGTCTATTGGTTACATTAGAAGATAGACTTTAATTTGAAAGATTTTCTTTTTGAAGTGTTCATAATCAACACTCTCTTTAAGTATAGCTCTTGGTGTGATGATAGTTGTCAATATAATTTTGCTTGCTAGGTAACGAACAAGCAGAGTGGTGTTTTGTTTAAGTTGTCTGCTCGTAGAAATAGATTTTAAACTCACTTCCTCGATTTATTTTAGAATTCAACTCGATTTTATAGCCATAGAAATTGCAAATATCTTTAACTATTCCAAGTCCCAGTCCAAATCCACCTTCGCTTTTGTCAGCTCGGCTAAATCTCCTAAAAATCTCTTTTTGCTTGGAGTCCTCTATCCCTATGCCGCTATCTTTTATGCTAAAAAATCTGCTATTTAGCACAACTTCTATCCTGCCGCCATCGATATTGTATTTGATTGCATTTGAGATTAAGTTATCTATTAGCCATACTGCATCTGTTTTGTCTATTTTTTTGACTCTGTTTGGCTCTATATTTTTTGTTAGAGTAATATTTTTGGACTCTATCTGCAAGCTATAATAACTCAATCTCTCCTCTGTTAAATTTGAAAGGTCTATATCTTGTATCTCTTTTTTGGTGTTTTTTTGAAGTTTTAGATAGGTTAGTTGGTTGTAGATAGAGTTTAGTGTTTTGGAGGCTATCTTGACTCTTTTTAGCTCCTCTATATCTTTACACATGTTTAAAATTTCCATCATCTCGATATTACTTAAAATCGTGCTTATTGGAGTGTTTAGCTCGTGTGTGGCATCCTGCATAAAGCTATCTAGCCTCTCTATATGCTCTCTCATAGGTTTGACAAATACTCTCCCAAGATAATAGCCCAAAACCAGCAAAATAGCAAATATCAAAACAAGCCAAACTGTCAGCTTTTTCTTCAACTCGTTTAGAGAACTCAAGTCCATCTCTCTTTCAAGATAGAGATATGCTACATGATTTAGATGGTGCGGCGGCGGAACAATATACAGAATTCCCAAAATTTCGCCATTCAATTCAATACCCATACTCCAATTATCTATCCTTGCATCTATCGTCGATAAAATCGGTCTATGCTTACCGTCATAGAGTACATATTTTTGACCTTTCAATACATTTAAATTATCCTTTTGTATCTCTTTGACCAAAATGGAGGCCTCTTTTTTCAAAAGCTGCTTTTGAGACTCAATGGTTTGATTTTTCTGGTGACTAAAAAAGAGTATTGAAAGAAGCAGTATCAAAATAGATGTGGTCGTTACATATATGGCCATAAATCTATACAGGCTTTTTTTAATGCTACTCAAAGGTGTATCCTCTGTTTTTGACCGTTCTTATTCTATCTCTTCCAAGATATGCCCTTAGATTATATATGTAGGTTCTTAGACTCTTGCTATTTGGCTCCTCATCATAATCCCAAAGAGTGCTATTTATCAAATCGTAGCTTACAATCTTGGCTCTGTTTTTTAAAAATAGAGATAGAAGTTTTGCCTCTTTTTGCTTTAAGTTTATCTTTTTATCTTCTATTTTAAGACTAAAGTTTTCTATATCAAACTCTGTTGTTTCATCAATTTTGACAATACCCTTTTGCGATCCAAAGCTTTTATTTATAGCCGCCTTCACCCGAAGTTCGAGCTCTTTCAACTCAAAAGGCTTCTTTATATAATCATCGCAACCGACATCAAAACCCCGGCTTAAATCATCTATTGAGCTCAATGAGGTAATAAAGATTGCGGGAGTTGTATCGCCGCCCTCGCGCAGCTCTTTTAGAAGATCAAAGCCATTCTGGTAGGGAACTTTGACATCAAGCAGCATCAGGTCAGATGACTTCTCATATAGCATCTCCTTTGCCTCCATAGCATCATAGGCACTGATCACTTCATAATCAATATACTCAAGAAATGCCTTTATGGTCATATGAAGCTGGCGATCATCTTCTAACAACATGATCCTGCTTCGCATAAAGCTCCCTTTGTCTATATTTTAATCTATTTATATTTTATCCGGGTTGTGCTTTTTGTGACCTTATCGCTACTGCATGCCACGATGCATACCTTTGCCCTCACCTCTATGCATTCTGCGTTGCATTCTTTTTCCTTTTCCTTCACCTCTGCCTTTGTGATGCTCAGCTTCCATTTTTTCGTGCTCTTCTTTGCTCATTCCTTTTTGTTCAGATATCCATTCGGCAATTTTTTTGAGCTCCTCTTGACTCACTGCACCTTTTTGAGACGGCATCAGCCCAAATCTATTGACACTCTTGCATATCGCTTTCTCCTTAGTCGGGTTGATCACAAAATCCTCTACATGTTTTTTGAGATCATCTTTGTTTTTAAAAGCTTCATTTAGATGTGTTACCACTCCTATCAATTCCGGAGCAACAGCATTGGAGTTCTCTTTTGGCTCTCCCATAGCATGGCAAGCCGCACATTTGGCCTCAAACAATTTTTTACCATCCATATCTGACGCCTGTGCTGCTATACCGCCTATCATCAATGCCATTATTGCCAATTTTACTTTTTTCATCGTATATCCTTTTATTTTTTGTTTCTCTTTACGAGATATGCAACTATAACATCCAAATATCAACTCAATATCAATCATAATATTTTTTAAAAGAGGCAAATATTTGGGTATAATGGTTTTATGAAAAAGTTTATTTTTGCGCTTCTGATTATCATAAACACAATCTCTTATGCCAAAGAGGTGGTTACCTTTCCGTCGCTGGATGGAGTGCGTATCACTGCTGATCTCTATATGGATAGCAATGATACGAATAGACCTTTTATACTCCTTTTTCACAGAGCCGGATGGAGTCGTGGGGAATATGAAGAGATAGCGCCAAAGCTCAACAAGCTTGGATACAACTGCATGGCAATAGATCAACGAAGCGGAGATAGTGTCAATCTCATAGACAACCAAACAAAAGCAGAAGCGCAAAAGAGAGGCAAAAGCACTACATATCTGGAAGCTGTCAAAGATATCAAGGCTGCACTTGTGTATGCTAGAAAACATTTTGCCAAAGGCAAACTCATCGCATGGGGCAGCTCATACTCAGCTGCGCTTGTCATAGAGATAGTTGGCAACAACAATTCTCTGGCTGATGCTGTACTATCATTCTCGCCGGGTGAATATTTTGTTAGATACGGCAAGAGCTCTCACTGGATTGCTGATGCTGCCTCCAGGCTAAAAGTACCTATTTTTATCACTTCAGCCAAAAAAGAGGCATCATCTTGGAGAGATATTTTCAATGCTATCCGCTCACCGAAACAATCATACATCCCGCCAAAAGGCGGACATCATGGAAGCGAAGCTTTGTGGAGTGAGTATCCTACTTCTAAGGGATACTGGAAAGCTGTAGAAAAGTTTTTGGGTGCAATTGGACGGTAAAGAGTTTTTTGCCATCTGTTACTAACAAAACTACCTCTAATCCAACACACTCTTGTAAATCCTAAGCTTTCACTCTTTTGATTAAATCGCACAGTATTGGATATAGGATATTGGCACGCAAAAATAATCAGCATGGTAACAAAAGGCAATATCTGATACAATAAATCTCAACAAGATCCTCTCCATGGAATGGAGACACAAAAAGGATAAAAATGAACAAACTTCTTCGCAAACTTCCCAAGATCGACACCTTTGTCGCCCATGATGTTTTTAGAGGGCTTAGCTCTGCCTTGATAGTGCGTATAGCCAAAGAGCAGATAGAGAGACTGAGAGATGATATGCTTTCGGGCAAAATAGATAGTTTTGATGAAACAGAACTTATCAAGAGCACTCTTGAGTCTTATCATGACTTGTTGTCTCCATCTTTAAAGCCACTCATAAATGCCACCGGGGTAATACTGCATACCAATATGGGACGCAGCTTGATAGACAAAGAGATACTGGATCGTGCCTCAAAGGTGATATGTAGCTACTCAAACCTTGAGTATGACCAACAAGCCGGCAAAAGAGGAGAGAGATATAGCCATGTAAGCGAACATTTGCGAGCTCTGCTTGGCGTAGAGGATGTGCTCATAGTCAACAATAACGCATCTGCTGTATTTCTGGTGCTCAATACGCTTGCCAAGCATCAAGAGGTGGTAGTGAGCAGAGGTGAGCTTGTAGAGATAGGGGGCAGCTTTCGCATACCTGAAGTGATGGCGAACAGCGGTGCACTGCTGCGAGAGGTAGGAGCTACCAATAAAACCAAAATCACAGATTACAAAGATGCAATCAACAATCAGACTGCAATACTAATGAAGGTGCATCGCTCCAACTTTACAATCGAAGGCTTTAGCTCTGAGGTGGAGTATCCTCAGATAAAAGAGCTTGCCAAAGATAATGGTCTGATAGACTATTATGATCTTGGCAGCGGATACATACCGACCCTACCCTACAATCTTGGATCAAAAGAGCTACCGATATCAAAAATTTTAGAGTCGGATCCGGATCTAATAAGTTTCAGTGGAGACAAACTCTTTGGGTCTGTGCAAGCAGGTATCATAGCCGGCAAAAAGAGTCTCATAGAAAAACTCAAACAAAACCAACTGCTAAGAATGCTCAGAGTGGACAAGATCACACTATCTATACTAGAAGAGACCATCAGGGCATACCTGGAGGAGAGATACGACCTGATACCCACTCTCAAAATGTTGATGACTGACACAGAAGAGCTCAAAATCAGAGCCCAAAAGATGCATGAAGATATAGGCATAGAAAAAACAGAGGTAAAAGAGACTACAACCTTCATGGGTGGAGGCACGCTGCCAAATAGAGAATTCCCTACCATTGCACTTCATATCAAGGGCAAAGCAAGTGATCTGGAGCGTCGCTTTAGACAAAAAGATATCATAGGTCGCATAGAGAGGGATATGTTCCTTATCGATCTTAGAGCTCTTGAGCCCAAATATGACCAGATAGTCATAAATAGGGCTATGGAGATATTATCATGAAACATATCATAGTAGGAACAGCGGGGCATGTTGATCATGGCAAAACAGCTCTGATCAAGGCTTTGACCGGTTTTGAGGGCGATACGACAAAAGAGGAGATCAAAAGAGGCATCACGATAGATCTAAGCTTTAGCAATATGCAAAACAGCGAGACAAATGTGGCCTTCATAGATGTGCCCGGGCATGAGAAGCTGATCAAAAATATGATAGCGGGTGCATTTGGGTTTGATGCTGCACTTGTAGTGATAGATGCCAATGAGGGGATCATGCCCCAAACAAGAGAGCATCTAGAGATACTCAATCTGCTCGGCGTGCAAAATATCATCGTTGCTCTAAGCAAATCCGACCTTGCAGATGAGAAGAGATTACAAGATAGTGAATCTGATATTAGAGAGTATATATCGACTTTAAGCAATTTAATATTGATAAATATCATACACACATCTATATACTCATCTGCTTCCATTGAGAGCCTAAGGGATGCACTATTTGATCTACCTGAGGTAAAAAAGAGAGAAGACGGGCTCTTTAGGTATTATGTGGACAGAAGCTTCTCTATTGCCGGTGCCGGTGCAGTAGTGACTGGAACTGTGCTTGACGGCAAAGTCCAGGTTGGTGACAAACTTGTGGTCGCAGAGCTTGCCAAAGAGATTCAGATACGCAACATCCAAGTCCACGAAAAAGATGTAGATCTTGCCCAGGCATCCCAAAGAGCAGCACTCAATCTGCAAGGCTCCAAAATTAGCCTAAAAAGAGGTCACCTGCTTACACGCAAGGGCTTTATGAGAGGATTTAAAAATATAGATGTATTTATCGAGGCAATTTCAGGCAGAGAGATTAGACACAATAGCACTATGCAGTTTTTTGTGGGTACAAAACAGGTAGAGGCAAAAGTCTTGTTATATAATACACAAGAGAGCATCAGCAGCGGGTTTGCCAAAATAGTTTTCAAAGAAAATATGTTTATGGTTTTTGATGAGCCGTTTGTGTTGAGCCTCTCCGGTCATGTAGTAGCAGGCGGCAGAGTCCTGAGCCCAATAGATGATCCTATCAAAAAAAGATTCAAACTCCCTTTGCTCGAGGCACTTGAGCGTAAAGATTTCAAAAAAGCCTTTGAGATATTGGTCTCTACCCACAAGAGAGGCTTTGGACTCATATCCTCCAACCAAAGATTTGGACTCAACCATAACGAGGCGATAGATATAGCAAATGAATTGGACGGAGCCTTTGTGGATGAGGAGGCAATGGTGCTCTATCCAAATGAGATCAAGGATGAGCTAAGAGATTTGATCGTTCAGATATATCGCAAAAACCAATACGCCCTGCTCTCTGCCAACTCTATTTCCCAAAGAAGCAAATGGGCAAGCGAAAAATTATCTGAAGAGATACTGCAAGAGCTTGTTGATGAAAGAGTGCTCAAATATGATAACGGTATATACAAAAGTGCCGAGATTATATTAGATGATATTGATACTATGATATTAAATAATATATATGATATTTTGGTCACTTCCGGTATATCTCCTGAAGCACCTTACAACATATACGACGAGATGGACATAGATAGAAAAAGAGGCGATAAAGCTCTCAAGAAACTGACAAAATCCCGCAAAGTCGTCAGGCTCGCACACAATCTTTTTGTAACTTATGAGAATCTTCAGGCACTCATTGCCGATCTTAGGCAAATCATTCGCGATGAGGGGTATGTAGATATATCCAATCTCAAGGCACACTACCCGGAACTCAGCCGAAAATATCTGATAGCTTACCTCGAATATCTCGACAAACAAGCTGATATCAAAAAAGATGGCAACAAAAGGGTATTTGCATGAGTGATATCCAAACAAAAGAGCTGCTTGAGGATGCCCTGCTTCTTGTGGAGCAAAATTTCTATTTTTTGCATGCCGGAGCTTTTTTTGATAAACTCTCCAGAGAGCACGATCTATCTGCTCTGCATCAAACTCCGGTTTACAAACAGTTGGATGACGGTACGCTCTATCTATACAACCAAACCATCATAAGCGAGCTTATGAGCGATGCATCCAAGAAAAGTCCAAACGAGCCTACGCTCTTTGGTTATTTTGTGGAGCTTAATGCTATTAGGGGCATCTGTATGGCTACAATAGAGGCTGCCAAGCTTGATAGTCCGTTCAAAACATACCTACAAAACAAGCTTAGGCAGCAGTATGAGGATTTTATAGATGTGGTTTCATTCGTTCGAAATGTCCTCTCGCACAACATTCATGCAGAGATCAGACTGAGTGAACTTGACTTCAAAGGCACGAGAGAGCGTATTGTCAGAATGCGACGAAATACGGATATTGCCATAGATATAGATTACCAACATATACTGCCGGAGATCAAAACTCCAAAAAATGGCTACGGTTTTCAGTGTCATATAAATTTTGCCGATCTGAAACCAAATGATGAATTTCTTGAAATACTATCCCAAACAGAGTTATTCAAACTCGCAGAGCTCTGTTACAACTTTGTTTATGGATACAAATTGTAACTTTTTGAAATTTTAAAAAATTATAATTGTAATTTATTACCATTTTTTGCATATCTTATTATGGTAAGTGTTATAATTTATAAATTGCACTGTTTTAGGAAAATAACATGAAAAGCTTTGGGAAGTGGCTTAAGTCTTTGGTTTTTGGCGATCGTGATATAAATATCAAATATGAGTTGTTAAGAAGATACGACTTTATACATCACTCCAATATCAAAATAGATGCCATGTCAATAATCTTTTTTCTTGGTAAGTGGCTTCCATACTCTATTGCCGTGGGTGTAGCAACGGGAGTAATAGCATCACTAATGGATCTTTTTGTGGTTAAGATCAACACATTTCTTTCTAGAGATATAATACTATTTTTTATATACCCCATCATTGTAGCTATCATTGCAGGAGCAGCGATCAAAAGGCTTCCTGAGACTTCGGGTCCTGGTATTGGTTTTTCTATTTTGCATCTGCTTAGAAGCAATAGCTACCTTAAGGTAAAAGCTATGATATACAAACTCTTTGTATCTATACTGGCACTATCCGGAGGATTTGTTGCCGGACGTGAAGGTCCATCTTTTTATCTAGGCATAGGTCTTGGCGAGTGGATAGGTAGAATATATGGCTTTGGCAAAAAGTATAGAAATATATTGGGGCTTATCGGGGGTGGTGCATTTACCGGAGCACTTCTTAAGGCACCGCTTGGAAGCTCAATATTTGCAATGGAGCTTGAAAAGACATATGATTTTGATTATAGACCTTTTATGCCTATGATTGTCGCTTCAATCACAAGTTATTTAACATTCTCGTTTTTTAGAGGCAATCACGCTTTTATACAGCTAAGTGACAAACCTGTATGGGATATGAGCAGTATACCTTTTATCGTCATAATGGGTCTTGTGATAGCCGGAGTAATATATATCTATACGCTATTTTTTCACTTCTCTGTCAAGGTATCTCTTTTGATACCTTCAGGTAGGCGTCCTGTTATTGGCACACTGCTTGGAATACCGCTGATGTTTGGTCTATATTGGATTATGCAAAGCACCGAGATATTATCTGCACCTGCCAATATGCATGTTTTGACTACGATGGCTGAGATACAATTTCCCGTCAGTGTAGATGTCGGTGTGATCTTGATGACCATTTTACTAACTAGCCTGACTCTCGGATTTGGCATACCAGGAGGTTTGATTTTGCCTGTATTGATAATAGGCACTTCAGTAGGTAATATTTTTGGTCATATATTTCCGGATCAACTCCTTATGTTTACACTTGCAGGAATGGGTTCTGCACTATCGGCAGCCGCCAAGACACCTCTTGCAGCTATTGTGATGATTACCGAAATGAGTCACGATGATGTTGTCATCCCTATGACGGCAGCTGTCATCACAAGCTACATAGCAAGCTTTGGATATAGTCTATATTTGGGTCAAGAGAATGTCTTCAAGGGCAACCTCAGAGACTTCAGTTCAAAACAGCATACAAGCCCAAAAGATAAAGATGATTCTTAGATATAGGATATTTACTATCCAAAGGAGTGCAAGATGATACGAAGAGATGAGCTTGCTCACTTCTTTTTAATGCCAATAATTATTGGATCCATAGGTGGTGCCTCTGCTATAGCTTTTCGTGCTATGATTAACTTTTTCTCATCTTCATTCAAATTTGTAGATATTTTTCACTCCAATTACTTCTATTTGTTTACTATGCCGATACTGTTTTTTGTATCAAACATACTTATCTCAAAATTTTTGATCGATCACTCCAATGTAACCATAGATGATATTGCCAAAAGAGTCGCTTTATATAGAGGGCACTTTTCTCATACCCGTGGTGCTTTGGTTTTGTTGCTGTCATCGATAGGTATAGGATTTGGTGCACCTGTTGGACGAGAGGGTCCTATCGCCAAACTTGGTGGCGTGGGCACTGAGCTATTTTTGAAGATGTTGCGTATTCAGAGAGAAAATATACCAATATACCTCAGTGCAGGAGTCTCAGCCGCTATTGCAGCCACATTCAATGCACCCATAGCCGGAGTTATCTTTGGATTGGAGATAATTATAGGCAAAGTAAACTCATATATAGTCATACCTCTCATAGTCGCTTCTACTACTGCAACAGTTATTTCTGATCATTTTATTGGGGATTTTACCGCCTTTTATGTCCCCAGGATTGATTATAGTGATAAATATTTTCTTTTTGTTCCTATACTATCGATACTTTTTGCACTTGCCAGTGCTTTATTATTAAACTCTCTTAGAAAACTCAACAAAATTCGTATTCACTTTGGCAACAAGTGGAAATACATGTCCATTCTAATAGGTTTTTTGGTAGGACTTGTTATCGTGGCAGTCCCTCAAACCAGAGGTGTTGGGTATGATTATGTGACGCAAATATTTGTCGGTGGTTTTGACAGCAATGTTTCATTGGAGATATTTTTAGCCAAACTAGCCATTGTTGTTTTGAGCATTGGATCGGGCATATTTGGTGGTTTGATGTCACCATCGATATTTATCGGTGCATTTGGCGGATATTGGGCTGGACAGACTATGCTGCACTTAGGAGCCAACCCACAGGCCTTTGCCCTCATCGGAAGTGCAGCGATGCTAGCCGGTGTCTCCAGAGCACCGCTTAGAGCAGCTATTATTATTACTGAGTTGACACACTCATATCAACTTTTGCCTGCGATGCTTATGGCATCGGCAATTACAGGTTATGTTTTATCTAAGTTTGAGCCTGGAAGCTATTTCAAAAGATGCCTTATACGTAAAGGTATAGATGTAGAAAATGATAATGTGGATAGATTTTTTGAAAATCTAAATATCAAAGATTATGTAGAAGAGATACCGCCTGTACACTCATATACTGAGATAAAAAGACTTAAAAGACTCTTTAGGCGTTTTAGAGTTCAACATTTTCCGGTAGTAGACAATCAGCATAAACTAATAGGTGTGGTTTCTATGAGAGACCTAAAAAGACGATATATGGCAGGCAAAAGAAAAAAAAGAGCGGTTGAGATCATGAGTCAAAACCCATTTTCTATATCTGATCATTATTCTACCGAAGATATCTATAAAGCAATCTCTACTATAGATAGCAACTACATTCCATACGTATCGGCAGACGGTAAATATTTTGGTATGGTCAATCTAAGCAAACTTATCAAGGCAATTTCTCTGGTAGAACACCATTATGAGATAGGTAGCAGACCAAAAAATCTATAATAACTTCAAATAAAAATTTTGATATTATTCATCAAAGGAAACAGAATAATGATTGGAAAACTTATATTTGTATCTTCTGTGATGAATGCCGGCAAAACTGCCCGTTTGATACAACTTAATTTTGATTTTAAACGCATAGGCAAGAGAACAATGGTTATCAAACCATCCCAAGATACCAGAGACAACAAGATAAAGTCAAGAAATGGACTTGAAGCTGATTGTGAAATGATACACTCCACTGAAGAACTAAAGAGATATAATTTTAACTCAGTAGATATTCTTTTTATTGATGAATCACAATTTTTAACTACCGATGAAGTGAATTATCTACGGCAACTATCTATGAGTCTGCCCATAACTATATACTGCTTCGGGCTCAAATCAGACTTTATGGGCAATCTTTTTGAGGGCTCTAAAAGGCTGATTGAGATTTGTGATAAAAATGAAGAACTCAGTACCCTTTGCTTATGTGGCGAGGAAGCTGTTATGAATCTCAAGTATGACAATACAACAGGAGATGTCATGAAAAATGGTGATGTAGTTGAGTGTGGAGGTGATGACATGTATATGCCTGTTTGCTACAGACACTGGCTCGTGAGCAATATAAGTGAGATAGATAACTATTCAAAATGAAAAACAGCCCAATTATGCCAAACAAATAATATCATTACCATTCAAAAAGTATGCTATAATATAGTCATATATAAATCAAGGAGCAACAATGAGTT
>CAZVPN010000036.1:1507-11785 GCA_964628135.1 uncultured Campylobacterales bacterium | reverse complement strand
TCACCATTCACCAATCCATTCATCATTAACTCTTCACCCTTCACTCTTCACTCTTCACTAACCCATAATCACTAACCCTAGCCCCTAACCCCGTCCATCTCTTACTTTCGATATCATCAACACCATACCGATACCTATCGAGGCTGCCATAATATGTGAACCGCCGTAACTCAAGAATGGTACGGCAATTCCTTTGATAGGTATCATCCCGGATATACCATAGCTGTTGACCAAAAAAGCAAGTATGATCAACAATCCTACTCCCATACTAAATAGATGATATACGGGATTTCGAACTTTAGAGGCAATTTGAAATATTCTAAACATCACAACAATCATCAGAAAAGATATAATTATCAATCCAATAACTCCAAACTCCTCAGCTGTACCCGCAAGAATAAAATCGGTATTTACTTCACTGAGATAACCAAGCTTAAATTGCCCGTTTCCCAATCCTTTGCCAAGAAGACCACCATTATGTATAGCATTAAGCGCATTTGATATCTGGTATGGCTCTGATGAGACTTGGACTTTTAGTCCTGAAGCGATAGAGTCGGGAAAGTATTTTAATATACCATCCTGTACGGTGCTCCACCAACTCTTTATCCGCACCATTCTGTGCGGAGCTATAATGACAAGTGCCACAAATGCAAATACACCCAGCATAATACTTGAGACAAAGAGTTTCATGCTTCTTCCGGCAAATGTAAGAAGTATTATAAGAGTAGCGGCCAACACCATTACTTGCCCCAGATCTTTTTGGAATACTGCTATGAACAATACAGCAATAGCAAAGATAAAAAAGTATGGAGAGACTATCTTTATTTCATTCCATAGGGACAATTTACCATGCTGCAATAGCTTTCGACTAAAACTCCAAGATATAAAAAACACAAAACCTATTTTAAAAAATTCAGTAGGAGATAGAGAGAGAGGTCCAACTCGAATCCAGCGCTTTGCACCCAATACGCTTTTTACCAAACTATGTGGCATAAACGGCATCACTAAAATCGCAACAAAAGAGAGGATAAAGATAGTAAAACCGATTCTGACAAACCACTTATCAGGATCTAGTCCACTCAAAAAAACAATGATCACGATACTGACGGCAACTGCAAAAAGCTGTCGCATAAAAAAGTGAAACTGATCATATCCATCATATAAAACAGTAAAGGTCGACAGAGAGTATGTCATGATCAGAGATATAATAAAAAGTGCGATAATAGCGGCAAAAAGTGGTTTGTCAATCATATCAGTTCTTATTTTTTTATTTTTTAGTATTAAAACAGTGATATTATAGATAAAATTTACTAAAATGTTACAAAAACTTGGGAGAATATATGAAAAACGGCAAAAAAGAATTTAGACAAAAGCCCTATAGGACTTTAATTCTTTTTTCTGTTTTAACACTTGCTGTTGGAGCATTTCTGATATCAGTATTTAAAACGAGTCTCAAGCATAGAAATCTTCCGCCAAACACGGCCACTGTTCACGATAGAGGCTTAAGAGGGTCTATTATCTCAAAAGACGGATATACGCTAAGCAGATCAGGCAAAACATATCAGGCAACCATATTTACACAGAGCTTAAATCCTGACAAGAAAGATCTTTTCATCAAACTCTTCTCAATATACAGTGGAATAAGCACCGATAAAATAGCCAAAATCATTAAAAAACATAAAGGCTATACCGTGCTTGCAAAAAAACTCGACAATGCAAGTGCAGTCAGACTAAAGTCGTTAGCCTACAGATTGCGCAGACTAAATGTTTTTGTCTCCATGAAAAACAAAAGAGGAATGCGGGTCCTTTATGGTCTGGATATTTCAGAGAATGGAGAAAAGAGGTTTTTCCCGCTCAAAGATACACTCTCTCCAGTGCTTGGATATGTCAGAAACAGAGATGACGGCAGATACACTAAAGTTTTGGGAGTCAAAGGCCTGGAGAGAAGATATGAAAAATATCTTGGCAGAGTAAAGAATGGATTTATCAAAGGAATGCGTGATGTAGGCGGCACCATCATACGCAACAAAAACTGCATAACACAAAGACGTCAGGATGGTATGGATGTACATTTGAACATACCGCTAAAATTTCAACGCAGAGTAGAGATGATCTTGAGTGATATGAAAAACTTGACTCAAGCACAAGAGATAATAGCAGGTGTCATGGAGAGCCATACCGGCAAGATACTGGCGCTGGCAAGTTCAGAAAGATATAGACCTGATCATATCACACAAAAAGATGTCTATGCTCTCAATCCAAAATTCAGTGAATTTCTTTATGAACCAGGTTCTGTCATGAAACCTATTACTCTGTCAGTTGCGCTTAAACATCATGTCGTTACGCCGGATACTTGGTTCGACACAAGCGGCGGCAGATTAAAGATAAGTGAAAAGTACACCATCAAAGATGATGAAATATATGATTCACAGACAGCTACCGATATTATTGTGCATTCATCAAATGTAGGCATCTCAAAAATAGCCTGGAGACTTACGGGAAAGGAGTTTCATGATGGCATACAGAAGTTTGGACTCGGCAAAGCATCCGGTATAGACCTATCAAGAGAGCTTCCGGGAAAAATAAAAAACACTCATCTACTCGAAAACAAACTTCATCGCGCCAACCAATCGTATGGGTATGGTATGTTGGCAACTTTTGCTCAACTATGGAAAGCCTATAGCGCCTTCAATAATAACGGAATAGCAGTGACACCAAGGATAGTAGAGTATCTACAGGCAAAAGATGGCAAAAAATATATGCCGAAACCAAAGACACCAAATCTACATTCGGTAGACAGTCGCACGGCCAATCAGATCAAAAAGATACTCAAAAAGGTAGTCAGTGATGGCACAGGTAAAGCTGCTATTTTCCCCGGTCTGGAAATAGGAGGCAAAACAGGAACGGCGCATATAGTTGAGCATAGGCACTATATAAACAAATACAACAGCAGCTTTTATGGGTTTGCAAATGACAATAAAGGCAATAAATACAGCATCGGAGTATTGGCCATAAGACTTGACAAACATCATATGCATTTCGCATCACAATCTGCCGTACCAACATTTAAAAAAATAGTATCCGCCTTGGTGGAGATGGGTTATCTGAAACCTGACCTTACAAAACTTCAGGAACAGAAACTTCAAGCTGAAGAGAAGAGACGCCGGGAGTTGGCAAAACGCAAACAACAACAAAGAACCAAAGAGATAAAGGCTAAGTTGAGAAGAGAGAGAGAAGAGATTAGGCAAAAGCAGAAACTGAAGAGGATAATGATGAAGTCGAAACAGAGAAAAAAAGTCTTACGAAAAGCCAAGAGGGCAAAAGAGACTGATAAAATTCGTCAAAAACGCCGTCCTACTCCACACGAAGCAATACCTGATCTCTTTTAGAGCCAGACATTATCTATCAACCTTGTCTTGCCTACCCAAGCCGCTACAAGTATAATAGTCTCTCCTATCTGCACCATCTCAATCTCGTGAAAGTCTCTATTGACAATCGCTATATACTCAACCTTGTCTGCATCATCTAAAATTTTAAACATCTCCTCTTTGATAGTTTTACTCTCAAACTGACCACCTGCAATCATATCTGTAGCAACTTTTAAGGATTGTGACAAACAGAGTGCTCTTTGCTTTTCATGCTTGTCCAGATAAGCATTTCGGCTACTTAGGGCCAATCCATTCTCATCTCTAACAATTTCACACGGAACAATTTCTATATTCATAAAATAGTTGCGTACCATTTGGATGATCAAGGAGAGTTGTTGGGCATCTTTTTTGCCAAAATAGGCTCTTTGTGGCTGAGTGAGATTGAACAGCTTCATGACTACCTGCAGCATCCCGTCAAAATGCCCTGCTCTTTTTGCCCCCTCCAAAACATACCCTCTGATCGCAGGAGCACCGATGCAAAGCTCGTCAGATTCATACATCTGCTCTACTGTAGGTATAAAAACTATATCTACTCCGGCTCGTTTACATATCTCTATATCTGCAGCCTCTTTGCGTGGATAGCTATCGAGATCTTCACCCTCCAGAAACTGTGTCGGATTGATAAATATTGAAACAATTGTGTGATCATTCTCTTTGACAGATCTGCCAATAAGAGATAAGTGACCCTCATGTAGCGCACCCATTGTCGGGACAAACCCTATACTACCAAAGAGCTCTGACTTAGCTTTTTGCAACTCTTCTATTGTTCGTGTTATAACCATGATCAACCTTTGAAATATTTTTAGTATTCTATCAAAAAATTGGGTGGTGGGTAGTTTAGTAATAGGTAGTTTTATGAAAATAATCCTCCGTTTTGCAATAATCTGATAAAATACGCCAAAAAAGTGTGTAAGGCAAGTGAGCATACGGTAATTCTACCGACTACCCACTACCCACTACCCACTTTCGAAAAGGAACTTTTCGAATGGATGCATACGAATATAGCGAACTGCTCAAAACACTCTCTGCAAAATTGGAGAATATTACAAGTATTGTCAAACCTGATCAGCTTGAAAACAGGCTCAAAGAGATAGAACTTATGCAGCAAGATCCAAATTTTTGGAGCGACTCTGACAATGCAGGCAAAATATCACAGGAGAAGACCAGATCAGAACGAATGCTCTCTACCTACAATGCTGCAAAAGATGCATTAAATGATGCTATAGAATACTTTGAACTGGCAAATACAGAAAAGGATGAAGAGACTCTCGATATGCTCTACGAAGATGCTGATAGCCTGAAAGAGCATATCAATACTCTGGAGATACAGATGATGCTAAGCGGTGAGCATGATGCTTCCAACGCTATAGTGTCGATTCATCCCGGAGCGGGAGGCACTGAGAGTCAGGATTGGGCAAGCATGCTCTATCGAATGTATTTGCGCTGGGCTGAGAGACATGGTTTTAAAGTAGAGATTCTTGATTATCAGCCGGCAGAAGAGGCGGGCATCAAAGATGTGAGTTTCATCATTAAAGGTGAGAATGCATATGGATACCTCAAAGTAGAGAACGGCATACATCGTCTTGTTCGCATAAGTCCGTTTGATTCAAATGCCAAAAGACATACCTCGTTTAGCTCTGTGATGGTATCTCCGGAGGTAGATGATGATATAGATATAGAGATTGAGGATAAAGATATCAGAATAGATACATATCGTGCCAGCGGTGCAGGCGGTCAACATGTCAACAAGACTGAATCAGCCATCAGAATTACGCATGAGCCGACGGGCATCGTCGTGCAGTGCCAAAACGATAGAAGCCAACATAAAAACAAAGCCGCAGCCATGAAGATGCTCAAATCTCGTCTATATGAATATGAAATGGCAAAAAAACAAGCCCAAATAGATGGAGTAGAAAAATCAGATATAGGGTGGGGGCATCAGATACGCTCCTATGTCCTTCAGCCATATCAACAGATCAAAGATACAAGAAGCAACCAAGCATTCAGCAATGTAGATGCAATCCTGGATGGCGATATAGACAAACTACTCGAAGGAGTCCTCATAGCACAAGCCAAATAAAGCCCCACCCCATCAACCAACAACTATTCAGACTATTAAGACTTTTTAGACTAACAACTTTTCAGACTTTTCAGACTAACGACCATTAAGACTATTAAGACTTTTCAGACTAACGACTATTAAGACTATTCAAACTATTACAACCCATAGGCAACAACAATTTTACCCTTCTCAACAGTAACACTCTTGATAAATCTGGATGTAAAACTTTTTGGGACTTTATAGATAGCTATCGAAGAGAGTTTGCTTATCGCTTTGGCTGCGATTGTACTTCTAGAACCACTCGATACATACTTTGATAGCGAAGTATCTGCAATATCAACTTTTTTTGTTTTAATATTTGTCAAAAATACCTGTTTGCTTTTTGCATCATATCTCATATCTGCACTCAGCAACACCGTACCATCCGTACCCTCCGGTATTTCATAGCTTTTCAAGCTAAATGATACCGAAATAGAAGATTTACCATTATCAATCGGAGTTAAAAAGGCATTTTTGTACACCAAAGATCCTGCAGAGGTGTTTTTACTAAATGGAAACTTGGTAAAAAGAACAGAATTTATCTCCTTTGGAGATACCGTAGAGTGATAAGTGAGTATTTTCTCGGTAGTCGGAACATAACTGCTACATCCTCCAAACATAACAGACAAAATTGCAACAAAGAAATATTTTTTTATCATTTTCCCTCATAAATTATAAATTGCTAATATTATATCAAAAAAAGTTCATATTTTAGATAGTTTTCTATCCTTTAAATTATATTTTGCATCACAACTGTCCGCAACACTCTTGTCATGCGTTACCATGAGTAGTGCCCCATTATTTCGCTTGATATAAGCAGTCAAGACATCGGTAACAATTTTAGCCGTTTGGTTGTCTAAATTGCCGGTTGGCTCATCTGCAAATATTATATTGGGCTTTTTATTCAATACCCTTGCAATAGAGACTCTTTGTTGTTGCCCCCCTGACAGATCACCGATTTTCTGATCAACAATATCTGCGATTTCAAGTTCATCAAGAATCGCATAGTCAATTTCTGTATCGGCAAGTAGTGTTGATATGCCTATATTCTCCAGACCTGTCATCCCCTTAAAAAGATAGTGAGACTGAAAAATAATCCCAATCTCTTCTCGCCTTAGCTTCTCTGTATTTTTTTCACTCATGGCATATATGTCTTTTCCAAAAAGTTTGACTGTACCTGAATTTGGTTTGATAAATGAAGAGAGTGTGTGAAGCAAAGTTGATTTGCCGCTACCGCTTCTGCCTAGTACGGCCACGCTTTCTCCCTTACTTATGGATAGGTTGACATTATCATATAGGGGATAATCAAATTTATGGGACAAGCCTATGGCTTCAATCAGCGGTGCGTGCATGATACAGTATCCTTTTTAAATATTGTAGCACAAAAAATTGGAAATAAGTAGAGTATTATAACATTAGAAGATTTTAAATATTTAACACCCCGAAGGGTGTTTGATATTATGCCATTTGTTTAGCGACTTCTGCTGCGAAATCTTCCTCTTCGACCTCGATACCCTCACCTACCTCAAGACGGGTAAATTTGGCTATTTTGGCTTTGCCGTCTGTTTTTTCTGCAAAATATTCACCTACAGTTTTGCTATCATCCATAACAAACTTTTGATCCAACAAGCACTGCTCTTGATCTAGAGTCGTATTGTCTGAGATAAATCTTTCAAGTTTGCCAGGCACAATTCTATCCCAAATCTTCTCTGGTTTGCCTTCTGCTTTTAGCTCATCTTCTATAGCTTTTTTAGCCTCAGCCAAAACTTCATCGCTAAGTTGCATTCTAGATACATATTGAGGCACATTTTTCAAAGGTTTACCAAGTCTGGCGAGCTCTTCATTCTCTTTTTTGATCGCCTCTATACGACCCTTTGTCTCCTCTTCGACATATTTTGGATCAAGCTCTTTGTATGTCAAGCTCTTTGGAGCCATTGCTGCCGCATGCATAGCGATCTCTCTAAGAGTAGCTTTGACTGCATCACAATCTGCTTCATCATCACACTCTGCAGATATTATGACACCATTTTGACCATTTGAGTGCACATAACCATTGATTGCGGTTTTGCTATCACCTTTGATGAGATCAGATCTTCTCACTACAAGGTTTTCACCTATTACAGCTATATTTTGAGCAAGAAATTCGCTAAATGGCTGAGAGTTGATCTCTGAGGCATTTATAGCCTCTGCATCAGCTAGCTCATTATTGAATGCATGCTCCAAAACCTCATTCATAAGGTTTTTGAATTTGTCATTTTGTGCAACAAAATCTGTCTGAGAATTTATCTCTACTATTACAGCCTTGTTGTCATCTACCTTGATGCCGATCGCACCCTCAGCGGCAGTCTTACTAGCCTTTTTGGCAGCAGCTCCGATACCTTGGTCTCTGAGCCACTCTACTGCTGCATCCATATCACCGTCAGTCGCAGCCAATGCCTTTTTGCAGTCCATCATACCTGCATCTGTCATCTCTCTAAGTTTTTTGATGTCTTTTGGTCCAAAATTTGCCATATTATGCCTCCGCCAACTCTTTTGCATGTGCTACCGACTCTTTAAAGTCACCTTTGAAGCTATACTTCTCTTCCATCACATTGATCTGCTCTTCAGTCATATTTGCAACATCACTGAAAGTATAGAAACCTTCATCGTTCAATTTTGCTGCATAGACTTTGCCAACACCTTTGATCTTTGTCAAATCATCACCATTTTTACTGCTCTTCTTTGCAGCTTTTTTGGCTGCCGGCTTCTCTTCTGCTGACTCAGCTTCACTCACTTCTTTTTTATATTCTGACTCTGACTCTTTATCTGTTTTTGCGCTTTCGATGATCTCTTTGACCTCTTCATCTGAAACATTTGCTTCAGCTGCAGCTGCCATAGCCTCTACTGCCTCTGAGCCTTCAGGAGCCTCTTCGCCGTTTTTCTCTGCATAAATCGCTTTTCCCTCTATACAAGCATCTGCAATTTCACGACAGAAAAGATTGATAGATCTTATCGCGTCATCGTTGCCTGGGATTGGATAATCTACCAAATCAGGATCACAGTTGGTATCAAGTGGAGCTATCACCTTCATGCCCATTCTTCTAGCCTCTTTGACTGCGATATGCTCTTTGACCATATCTACAACAAACATCATTGTAGGCATCTTCTTCATATCTCTATATCCCTCAAGATATGACAAGAGCTTCTCTTTCTTTCTCTTGAGCATAAGAGCCTCTTTCTTTGTCAAGAGATCAATCTGTCCATTCTCTTCCATCTGCTCAATGATTTCAAGTTTACGAATAGATTTTTTGATTGTTGGGTAGTTTGTAAGCATACCACCAAGCCATCTTGTAGATACAAATGGCATACCTGCTCTAAGAGCATGCTCTTTTACGGCTTGTTTAGCTTGCTTTTTTGTCCCTACAAAGATCACAGTCTCACCCTCGGCAACTGCATCTCTTACTATATTATAAGTGTATTTGAAGTATCTTAGCGTCTTTTGAAGATCTATTATGTATATATTTTTTCTCTCACCAAATATGAATTTCTTCATTTTTGGGTTCCATCTTCTTGTTTGGTGTCCAAAGTGCATACCACACTCTAGTAGGTCTTTCATAGTTACCATATTTTCTCCTTGGCATAATAATTAACAATTGTAAAAAGCTTCGAGAATTCTCCTCAGCTTCGACTCGGTTTCCATTGCAAAAGTTGCAACCGCTCTGTAGTCCTCAACGTCAATAGACGCAACCGTACAAGGAATAACTACATGAGTATTTCTATCCTCTATTGAATAGGGAAAGGATTATATCGAAAAGTTTGTTGAAACAAGCTGATACTACACTCTATCTCCGATAACTATCCATGCGATTGAACCACCCTCTTTTGAAGCGATACAATCTTCGTTCCGGTGGGGAGATGTGTGTTAGACGATTAAGCACCCACTTGCCAGCGACTGCAAAAGCGTGGTATGGATTTGGATCTTTTGGATCCATACGATTTAACACCTGATATAGCCCCCATCCTTTGCCTTGATATCGCTCGCCTTTGTTTATGCCATCACCCTTGAAGTTGATATAATCTATCAAAATATATGCACCTTGGGTATCTACCTTGCCATTTTTGCGATATAAGAGTCTATGATAATTATAAGCTACTATCTTGCCTTGATGATGAGTTTTTGCGTATTTTAAAATCTTGGGAAATGAGCTATTGAGACGATGCAGCATAAATCTCGCCTGCAATCCCTTGGTTTGGTCCATAAAATATGTCAGCTCTCTCATTTTTGGAGTGTTGTGCTTTTTGGCATATCTCCACTCTTTGTAGCTATTCCATACGCAATGAGTTTGCGGGGTTAACCATTTGGGTGGTTTGGCCCCATGTGCAGTGATAAACTTGAGCATAGGAGGAAATGCTTCCCAAAACCACATAGGCTTATCTCGCGTAAACCAAATAAAGTGTCCGATACCAACCGATGCAAACTCCTCACCCTTGTTCCACCACACAAGTTTATTTCGCTTGCCCGATCCCTCATTGAGCCAAATTTTATGAGCTATTTGATTGGCTTGCCTATCACTCAATTTTAACTCAGCCGACAAAAGAGAAAACGACATCAACACAACAAGAATCAAAAATCTTCTCAAAACAAACATATCATACCTTCCATCCCCCCTAAACCCTAAAACCTAAACACTAACCCCTAAAGACTAATCCCTAATCCCTAAAACCTACCCCCTAAACACTAACCCTCAAGTTCAGAAAGCTTCTCTCTAA
>CAZVPN010000036.1:0-1407 GCA_964628135.1 uncultured Campylobacterales bacterium | reverse complement strand
CCCTAAAACCTACCCCCTAAACACTAACCCTCAAGTTCAGAAAGCTTCTCTCTAACAGCTTCCACATGTCCTTTAACTCTGACCTTATCCCAAATAGCTGCTATCTTGCTGTCAGGATCAATGATAAATGTAGAACGCACAACCCCCATATACTCTCTGCCGTAATTTTTTTTGAGTTGCCATACGCCGTAAGTTTGTAGCACCTCCTTATCCTCGTCAGACAAAAGTGTGATACCCAGCTCCTTTTTTTCTATAAAATTGCGATGCTTTTTGGGGCTATCGGGGCTAACTCCCAAAATCGTCGCACCAAGCTTGGAAAAATCCGGCATAGCAGCCGTAAAATCACAAGCTTCAGTGGTGCACCCTGGAGTATTGTCTTTTGGATAAAAATATAACACTACCCAACTACCCTGCAAGTCTCTCAGGCAAACCTCCTCTTCATTTTGGTTTGGCAGACAAAAATCCGGTGCTTTATCTCCTACTTTCAACATAATATCTCCTGTAAAGTTTAATTTATTTTTTTAGTTAAAACGCTATTATATCAAAATGGATAAACAAAAAACAAAAGAGACGCTACTTCAAGAGATAGAAGATCTAATGGCATACGGTAAAAACAAACCCACAATAGAGCCATCACTGCTACAGTATTTGGAGATAAGTGATCTAGAGAGTATCAAAAAGCAACTGCAAGCCAAAAGCAACACCCTCACGGATGATGACAAAGAGTGGCTAGAGCAGTTCAAAAAATATGGTTAGTATACAAAAAGCAAAAGATACACCCAGATACCTGTAAGCGCCATAAGAAAAACTCCCCACAAAACTCTTTTTGCCCTAATTATATGTCGCACGGTAAAACCGCCGGGAAGGTTTTTCTTGCTAAATTGGCTGTAGGCCTGCCAAAGGGTTTTTGCCCAATATATCATAGTGGCCGTTGAAATAACAATATGCACGATCAATACCCCAAACAGCAGATAGTATGGTCTTGGATTTCCCTGTATAAAGCTGTTAAATCCGCCGCCGGTCCTTACACCATACTCAAACCAACCAACAACGGCGATAGAAAAAACAAATATCAATATTTGGTAAAAGATATGGAATGAGTAGTAACCTCTGCGTATAAACCATACGCCTGAGTATGCCAACAGCGGCAACAATGCCACAACCAAAGTAACAAAATCCATAAAAAAAGGCGCCTTTGTACCAAAAAATCCTGGTGCAAACATATAATCCATCATATTAAATCCCCTTGTCTCAAACTATAACCCAAATTATAACACACTCTCAATTGTTATCAAAAAATCACACCGACACAAACAACCAACAAAACACCATCAAACTATTCAAACTAACGACTTTTTAGGCTAACAACTATTAAGACTATTCAGACTAACGACTATTAAGACTATT
>CAZVPN010000035.1:0-11867 GCA_964628135.1 uncultured Campylobacterales bacterium | reverse complement strand
ATAATATCTCCACTTACTATTCGATATTGGGATTGCTAAGCAAGACAACCGGAGCAGATTTTTATCATTTGGAAAAAACTGTTTTGAGGTTAGAGGATCAAGATGCTGTCAGGCATATATTTAAGGTAGTTTCTTCTCTTGATTCTATGGTGGTCGGAGAGGCACAGATTACTGGGCAGGTTAAAGATGCATTCAAACTTTCATACAAGAATGGAACAGCTGGAAAAGAGTTGAATAGAGTTATAAGTTATGCCATCAAATGTGCATCTGAGATTAGAAATATTACCAGCATATCACAAAATCCGGTATCTATAGCTTCAGTAGCAGTGGCACAGGCAAAGCAGGATATGGGTGGATCTCTTGCGGGAATGACTGGGGTAGTAGTCGGCAGTGGCGAGATGGGCAGGCTTGCTGCCAAACACTTGCTGAGGGCAAATGCCGATGTGCTGCTGATGTCACGCACCAGGGAGCATGCTGAAAATCTGGCATTTGAACTTGAAAGTGAAAATGTAAAGGTGGTCAATTTTGAAGACCTGTCAAAGTATATAAATAGATACAGGTTACTATTTACCGCTACATCATCACCGGAACCCATTATAAACAGTGAAATAACAGAGCAGATTGAGGCTGAGAGGTTTTGGTTTGATATGGCTATACCCAGAGATATAGATGAAGTAAGACAGAAGAATATCAAGCTTTACAGGATAGATGATCTGCGAACAATCTCCAAGACAAATCACGCACTCAGGGAGGAGCAGGCCTTAGCGGCGGCTGAGGTGGTGGATAGATATGTTGATAATTTTTATCTCTGGCTTCAGGCTTTGGCGGTAGAGCCGCTAATAAAACAGATGCGTTTATCTATCAATGATGTTGTCAAAAGCGAAGTTCAAAGATCTGTCAAAAAAGGATATCTTCCCAGGCAGTTTAGTGATAATGCAAACAAGATGATTGTGCAAGTATTTGATAAATTCCTGCATGAGCCAACCAGAAATCTGCGAGAGCTTGCAAAAAAGAACGATAGTCAAAATGTTATAAATGCACTTGCTGATATATTTGGTCTTGATATTGAAGTCCCCAATCCTGCCAAATATAAAAAAGAGTCAAATTTGAATCAAAAACCAAATATAGAGATGCTAAAAAAGTTGAAAGGAGAGGGTGAATGAGATTTTCACAAATGCTGATACCGACCATGAAAGAGGCACCGAGCGATGCGGTTTTGCCAAGCCATATCTATTTGACAAGGGCCGGTTTCATCCAGAGTATAGGCAGTGGACTTTATAACTTTTTACCGCTTGGCAAAATAGTGCTTGACAAAGTCAGGGCTATTGCCAAAGAGGAGCTTGATCGCGCCGGATGCCAGGAGGTCGATCTGGCATTTGTGACACCTGCTTCATTGTGGCAGGAGAGTGGCAGATTTGAAAAGTATGGCAAGGAGCTATTGAGATTTAAAGATCGCAAAGATAATGATTTTGTGCTTGGACCTACGCATGAGGAGATGATGGTAAATCTTGTCAGGCAGACAATCAAAAGCTATAAACAGCTCCCAATCAATCTCTATCAGATCAAGACAAAATTTCGTGATGAGATCAGACCCAGGTTTGGACTCATGCGCGGGCGTGAGTTTTTGATGAAGGATGGCTATAGCTTTGCAGCCGATGAGGAGGGGATGAAAGCTGATTTTGACAATATGCAAAAAACATACAGTCGTATATTTGATCGCTTGGGGCTTGATTATCGTATTGTGGAGGCTGATAGCGGAGCGATTGGCGGTAGCGGCTCCAAAGAGTTTATGGTGCTTGCTGATAGCGGAGAAGATACCATAGTGGTGTGTGATAGTTGTGATTATGGAGCCAACATAGAAGCAGCAAAGAGAGCACCGATTAAACCCCCGGCAGTTGAGCCAAACTTAGAAGCAGGCAAGCATCATACACCTGATATAAAAAACATCGAAGAGCTTGAGAAGTTTTTTGATATAGATCCATACTTCATACTCAAAACAGTAGCTTACAAAGCACTCTATGATGGAGGTGAGAGCAAAATAGTGCTTTTTGCCCTCAGAGGAAGCGATGAGCTGGAGGAGACCAAAGCTACCAACGCAGTAGATGCCAATGAGCTTGTCGAGATCGGCTCTGATGAGCTTGAAGAGGCGGGATTGACTCCTGGATATATGGGACCATCTGGAATATCCGATGAGATAACGGTAGTTTATGATGAGACATTAAAAGGTGCTAATAATCTTATCTGTGGTGCCAATGAGATAGATTATCATGTAGCAGGTTTTGAGGTGCCACAAGATGCAAAATTCTTTGATATCGTAGCAGTTGCAGAGGGTGATGGATGTCCTAAGTGTAGTGGCAAGCTATACCATACCAAAGGTATAGAGGTTGGGCATATATTTCAGCTTGGCACGAGATATAGCGAGCCTCTCAAAGCAGAGTTTTTGGATGAAAATGGCAAATCTAAGCCTTTTGTGATGGGAACATACGGAATAGGCATCAGTAGACTGCTTGCTGCAATTATTGAGCAAAATCATGATGAGAAAGGTTGTATCTGGACCAAGGAGTCAGCCCCATTTACAGTAGAGATAATTATATCAAATATCAAAGATGATGCACAAAAAGAGGCAGGAGAAAAACTATACAACGAGCTCAAAGAGCGAGGAGTTGAGGTGCTGCTTGATGATCGCAAAGAGAGATTTGGCTTCAAGATAAAGGATTTTGAGCTAATTGGTATCCCTATGGCAGTAGTGGTGGGCAAAAATTTAACCAATGGCAAGATGGAGATAGTGCTCAGAGATGGACTTGAGAAGATCGAAGTAGACTCTAACACTATTTTAGAAGAAGTGACTAAGAGGCTTTGATGATATTAGGTATAGTTCCTCTATTTTTTCTTGAGCTGTTTGTCTCTATGAAGGTAGGGGATATTATTGGTTTTTTGCCAAGTGTGCTTTGGATATTGGGTACAATGACTATCGGTGGGCTTTTGCTCAGATTTTCTCCATATGCATTTATGGGCAACGTGATGTCGGTTCAGATGGGCAAGCTTGACCCAAAAAGTGCCAATGCATTGAGTATGTCATACCTGCTTGGTTCTATTTTGCTCATAGTTCCCGGAGTTATTACAGACTTTTTGGGGGTTGGCTTTTTGCTTTACGCTCTCTATTTACATATATTGGCTAAAATTAGACCGCAACAATATAATAATTATACAGATAAAAAAGGAGATAATGATGTCATTGATGTCGAAATTATTGATGAGTAGTATAGTGGCTACTTTGGCTGTAGGTGCCAATAGCAATTTTAATATAGAGAAGTTTATAAAGAAAAATATAGTCAAAAACCCGCAGGTAAAAGTAAACAAGGTTGAGACTATAGGTGTCAAAGATGTAGCTGCAGGAGGCAATTGGAAAGCATATATGGTTTTGAGTGACCTGACCTTCAGAAAGCAAAACGTCAAAGAGCCTATGATTGTTTTTGTAAATCAAAAGAGCGGTTTGGCTACAATGAGTTTGCTTGATCTAAAAACCGGTAAAGATTATGCCAGAGAGATTAAACCGACACTTCCTGAGAGCTATTATAACGATCAACACCTTATTATGGGTAATAAAAATGCAAAACACAAAATGGTGCTATTCTCTGATCCTCAATGCCCATTTTGTATAGGCTATGTGCCTGGAATGCTCAAAGACTTTAGAGAGCACAAACCTGATATTGCACTCTACTACTATCATATGCCTCTTCTGAGGTTGCATCCTGTTTCGGAGGTATTGACCCGGGCAATGGAGGTGTTGCAAAAAAATGGCAAGATTGATGAGGCTCTCAAAGTATATGGGTTGAAGATATCGGCAAGAGAGAGAAATGCAACAAAAATATTATCAGCATTAAAAAAGCAGCTAAATATAGATCTAACAAAAGAGCAGATAGACAAACCTGAGATCAAAGAGGCAGTCAAAAAAGATGTCGAGGCTGCTTCGAGAATGATGGTTCGCGGCACGCCTACAGTCTATTTTGACGGTCAATATGATCGAGACAGAGATCAATACAAAAAATATTTGAAGTAAAGAGAGAGCGTGGAGAAGATCACTATAGCAACCAGAGCCAGTCAATTGGCTCTTTGGCAGGCATACCATATCAAAGAGCGTATTGAGAGTAGCTACCCAAATGTGAAAGTTGAGCTTAATGAGATTACAAGCAGAGGCGATAAAATACTCGATAAACCATTAGCTTTGGTAGGCGGCAAAGGGCATTTTACCAAAGAGCTTGAGGATGAGATGCTTGCCGGCAATGCAGATATGGCGGTGCATTCGCTCAAAGATGTTCCCACATATATGCCCGATGGGTTGGAGCTATGTGCTATCACCGCCAGAGCTGATCAAAGTGATGTTTTGCTCTCTCACCGCTACAAGAGACTTGAAGATTTGCCACAAGGTGCAGTTGTGGGCACCACAAGCTTGCGTCGCAGGATGCAACTACTTATCAAACGACCCGACTTGAAAGTCAAAGATCTCAGAGGTAATGTCAATACAAGACTTCGCAAACTTGCAGAGGGTCAATATGATGCTATTATCTTGGCATATATAGGACTACGTAGACTTGATCTACTCAAAGATATCCCATATGTCCAAAAGCTAGATTGGATGATACCTCCAATGGGTCAGGCATCGCTTGGTATAGAGATTGTCAGCTCCAACGACCGAGTCAGAGAGATAGCAATGAGCCTAAATGATGAAAAAAGCAAACTGTGTGCCGATATTGAGCGGGATTTCGTATCCAAAATCGGTGCTGGTTGCTCTGCACCAGTAGCAGTCAATGCCAGAGTGATAGGTGAAAAAATGGAGCTTAGAGCAATGCTTGGGTATCCAGACGGGTCAGTCGTATTGCAAGAGAGCGTCATTCAAGAATTGGATAGTTGCCGCAATATTGGCATAGAGCTTGCAGACAAAATGATAACTGACGGCGCCAAAGATATTTTGTCCAAAGCTGAGGAGATAGCTTTCAAAGATGAGATGCCGGAGAGAATATAGTATTTACTGGGGAATAATGTGATGATTGGATTGTTTGGCAAACTGTTTTACTCTTTTTTATATATTTCGATAATTTTTGCATCTCTTGAGGCCGATTCTACACTGAGCCTGACAAATCAGGAGAGAGAATTCATAAAAAATCACCCCGTAATCACGGTTTCCAATGAAAGCAATTATCCTCCGTATAATTTTGTCAAAAACGGTAAAGCTCAAGGCTACTCCATTGATTATATGAATTTGCTTGCAAAAAAGATTGGCATCAAAGTAAAATATATAAGCGGTCACACATGGAGCGAATTCATGCAGATGGCAAAGAGTAATGAACTGGATGTAATTTTAAATATAAGAAGAACCACAAATAGAAGCGAATGGCTGCACTTTACTGAGCCATATGCCGCTACATCGAAAGCGATCTTTACCAATAATCCATTTTTGAAAAACCTAAAAGATCTCAAACGCAAACATGTATGCGTACCTAAAAAGTTTTATATAGACAGTTTTTTATCCAAACATTATCCTGATATACAGCTCGATAGAAAAGCAACATTGTTGGAATGTATCGAGGCAGTTTCTGATGGAGTGGATGAAGCAACTGTAGGCAGTTATGCGATCGCAAACTATCTTGTCGATGAGCATAAACTACATATTAAATATGAAGTAGTGATTTCCGATAGAAGACTTGCTGTTGGATTGAGTATAGCCACCTCTCCAAATATGAGGATATTAAGAGACATACTTCAAAAAGCAATGTATGACATCAAAGACGCCGAACTTTCTCATATAACTGCCAGATGGTTGGGAGAGTTTAACTCGCAGCAAGCTTTATCAAATAAAAGCATTATAAAGCCGTATAAAAAAGTCCGTATAGTAAAAATGTGCAACAATCCGGATTGGGCGCCTATAGAGTTTGCAGAAAATGGCAATATGAATCTTATGAAAGGAATATCGATAGATACCCTAAAGATAATAGAGGAGAAGATCAACGTCAAATTTGAAAATGTACCTACAAGAAGCTGGAAAGAGTCTCAGGAGTTTCTAAAAAATGGCAAGTGTGATATATTGCCGACAGCAATAGAGACGAAGGAGAGAAAAAAATATGCCAATTTTACAACACCATACCTAGTTTTTAGACTTGCTGTAATAACAAAGAACGACAAAGGCTTTGTAGAGGATCTAAGTGATATTTCAAATAAAATAATAGCCAGAAAAAAGGGTTCAGGGCTAATCAATAAACTAAAACTGCTTTATCCTCATATCGAAATAATTGAGACAAAAGATTACAAAGAGTCTTTTAGAAAAGTTGCCGATTCTGAGGCGTACTGTACGATCGCGACACTTCCAGTAGCTTCATACAACATGAAAAAATTTGCCTTTAACAACCTTTATGTTGCCGGATATCTGGATATGAGATATAGACTTTCAATCGCAGTAGCCAAAAAAGATAAGGAGCTGTTGGAGAAACTTGACGGAGCCTTGTCGGAGATTACTGAATATCAGTATAAACAGATCAAGAATAGATGGATAAATTATAATATTGTTGAGTCAAATAACCTCAAGTACCTGTGGTATGTTGTCGGCTTTTTCCTATTTTTGTTCTTTATGGCTGCATATAGACAGCGAATACTCAAATCAGCAAATAGAGAACTTCAACAAAAGGTTGCCGAGAAGGTCAATGAGAATATAATTCAACATCAGTTTATTCAAGAACAGTCAAAACTTGCAGCCATGGGGGAGATGATAGGTGCTATCGCCCATCAGTGGAGACAGCCACTCAACTCCCTTTCGCTAAGTATTCAAAATCTTGAATTTGATTTTAATGATGGCTTGGTCAACAAAAACTATATATCAAACTTTGTAGAAAAGAGCAACAAAACGATTGTTTTTATGAGTGAAACTATAGACAGCTTTAGGAATTTTTATAAAATTGATAAAACAAAAAAGAGCTTTAGCGTCAGAGGTGCTATCGAGTCAACATATCAAATGCACTCCCTATTTTTTGATAATCACAAAATATTATTTGCAGTAGAGGGTAAAGATTTTGAATTATATGGGTCAAAAAGTGAATTTCAGCAAGTTGTTCTAAATTTGATCAGCAACTCCAAAGATGCACTGCTGCAAAAAGATGATAGCAATAGAAAAATAGAGGTGATTATAGAGGATGATATAATAGTCTTTATGGATAATGGCGGAGGTATAGATGAAGACAAAATTGATAAGATCTTTGACTCATACTATAGTACAAAAAAAGATGGGCTTGGTATTGGACTTTATATGTCAAAAATAATAATAGAAGATAAGTTTGGCGGCAGGATTAGGGCATATAGCAAAGGAGATGGGGCTGTTGTAGTATTGGACTTTTCTGAGAGGGAGCAAAATGGCAAATAAAAAATATAAAATTTTACTTGTTGAGGATGATAAAAGGATACAAGAAGAGCTTGCAAATTTTCTAACAAGATATACCAACAATAGTCTATACATTGCTGAAGATGGCTTGGAAGGGTTGGAGATATTTGAAAAGCACAAACCCGACATAGTTATTTCAGATATCAAAATGCCAAATATGGATGGTCTGAGTATGACGGAAAAGATTAAAGAAAAGATGCCTGATCAGCCTATTATTTTATGTAGCGCGCATAGTGATGGTCTATATTTTATGAAATCTATTGATCTGCATGTCAGTGGCTATCTTGTCAAACCAATTGATCTCAAGCGGCTGGCACAAAAAATAAATGAGATAGGGAAAAGTATCAATCTAAAAAAAGAGCTAAAGCTGCATGATACGATTCTTAATGAGATAGTGCAGTTGCAGGGTAATATGCTTGCAGTACTTGATCAGGACAAAATACCCATATATGCCAATAAAAACCTGTTGGACTATTTTGGATTTAAAGATATAGAAGAGGCGCAAAAAAATAGAAAAGAGGTGGTCAAAAGATTTGTCTCATCCGGAGATAGTTTTATGCCGGACAACAGCAATCCGCGAGGTTGGATAGAACAGATTGAAGAGTATGAGCCGGAAAAAAGAGTAGTGACCATAAGCGATTCTTCAGGCAAGAGAGAGCATACATTTATAATTTGTATCGAACATTTCGAAGACAGTAAACATACTATAGTGCTGTTTACGGAGGTTACAGATCTTGCAAATGACAGGCTTGAGTTCAAAAAGCTTGCCATGATGGATGAGCTAACAAAAATTCCAAATAGAACAATGCTGAATATTAGGCTTAAAAAGGAGATATCCAAAGCACAAGAGACAGGCAAACATCTCAGTATAGTACTTATAGATATTGACTATTTCAAAAAGATCAACGACAAGTATGGTCATCTTGTTGGAGATAAAATATTGGTAGAGTTTACGAAAAGAGTCCAAAGAAAGATAAGGGCAAACGATATGCTTGCGAGATGGGGAGGTGAAGAGTTTGTGCTTATTTTACCCGGAAGTGATATGATCGGTGCATTTAAGATATCAGAGGTGATACAGCATAGTATCAATACTCACCTTTTCAATGAGAATATACCTATGACATGCAGTTTTGGTGTCGCCTCGTTTGACAAGAATAATAATACTTTTGAAAAGCTGCTAAAAAAGGTCGATGAAGCTCTGTACAAAGCCAAAAAGCTTGGCAGGAACAAAATAGTTGCAGAATAATTCATAGCAAGGGAAGCAGATGCAAGATGTAGTAGGGTGGTTGAAAGAAAACGGCAATCTAAAGATAATCGATGAACCTTTGGATGTGGAGCTTGAGATTCCTCACGTAGCTTATATCGAGGTTAAAAAGGATGATTCAAGACCACTTTTGTTTACCAAGCCCGTCTATAAAGCCAAAGGCATAGAGTATGATATGCCTGTGTTGATGAATATCTTTGCCAACAAGGATATAACCCAAAAGATTTTTGGCAAACACCCTGATAGTGTGGCTCAAGGCATAGATGAATTGATGAAGCTAAAGCCGCCAAAAACCTTCAAAGCCAAACTTGCTATGCTGCCAAAGCTTTTTTCGCTTCGTAAAGTTTTTCCCAAGAGATCCAAAGCAAAAGGGTTGTGCCAAGAGGTAATAATTCCCAAAGAGCAGGTGGATTTAGATAAATTGCCAATATTAAAAACTTGGTCACAAGATGGCGGCAGGTTCATCACTATGGGGCAGGTTTATACCAAGAGCTTAGATGGCAATATGCAAAATCTAGGTATGTATAGACTTCAGCAGTATGGCAAAAATAGACTTGGGATGCATTGGCAGATTCACAAAGATGCAAGTCACTTTTTTGATCAGTATCAGCGAGCGGGCAAAAAGATGCCAGTCAGTGTCGCAATAGGTGGTGATCCGCTATATATTTGGTGCGGTCAAGCCCCTATGCCCTACGGTATGTTTGAGCTTTTGCTATATGGATTTGTCAGAGGAGAGAATGCCCGCATAGTCAAATCAATCACAAATGATATCTATATTCCATCTGATGTGGATGTGGTGATCGAGGGCTTTGTAGATCCAAGCCAAACAGAGATTGAGGGTCCTTTTGGCGATCATACCGGATACTATACCCTCCAAGAGCCATTTCCCGTAATGGAAGTAGAAACTATCACAATGAGAAAAAAACCAGTCTTTCAAGCTACTGTAGTCGGTAAGCCGCCCTTGGAGGATAAGTATATGGGGTGGGCAACAGAGAGAATCTTTTTGCCTATGCTCAAGCCCATGGCACCTGATTTGATAGATTATAATATGCCAGAAAATGGGGTATTTCACAATTTAATATTGGCAAAAATGCAGGTGCATTATCCAGGTCACGCTAAGCAGTTTATGCATGCTTTTTGGGGTGTAGGGCAGATGAGCTTTGTCAAACATGCCATCTTTGTAGGAGAGAATGCACCCAATCTTGAGGATTATGAGGCATTAAGCGAGTATATTCTCAATAGAGTCAGCAAAGAGATGATATTGATAACCGAGGGCATAGTAGATCACCTTGATCACTCTTCGGACAAACAGTTTGTCGGCGGCAAACTTGGTATCGATGCAACAGGAGATGAAGTTGGCTTTGGTGTAGCCAGGCAGCTCGGCGATCTGGAACTGCTTGAGAAGATGCAAAATATCAATGAAAATATAATATCTCTAAAGCAGTATATGAAACATACCAAAAATCCAATATGTGTAATCTCTGTCAATAAAAAAAGATCACAAAAATATCTGATATCACAACTTCATACACTCTCATCTCATATCAAAATATTGGTAATTGTCGATCATGAGAATAATGATCTGAATAATCCATATATGCTCATTTGGAGAGTTGTCAACAATATTGATGCCCAAAGAGATATTGTCCTGGAACCATTTATTGCTATAGATGCAACCAACAAAAACATAAAAGATGGCTTTGAGAGGGAGTGGCCTGACGATACACTTTGCGATAGAGATACTTTGGAAAAACTTAGAGCCAAAGGAGTAGTAGAGTGGGATGATGAGTTTGCATCCAAGTGGGGACTTTTTTGACAGATGTCACACAAAAGGATAGTAGGCTTAGATATCTTTAGAGGCTGGGCAATTGTGATGATGATTATTTTTCACTTTAGCTATGATCTCAATTACTTTGCATTTATCCATATAGATATTATTAAAGATTGGTTTTGGGTCTATTTTAGATATTTGATTGTCACTATATTTCTACTTGCCGTCGGTATGAGTCTCAGGATTGTCCACTCTCCACATATTAGATACAAAAGTGTTCTCAGACGCATTGTTCTGCTCGGCGGAGCAAGCCTGCTGGTTACTGTCGTTACATACTATCAGTTCCCGAGAGCTTGGGTATATTTTGGCATACTACACCTGATACTTGTATCTTCTATTATAGCCCTGCCTTTTGTAAATCATCCAAAATATGCACTTATAGCATCAATCTTGGTATTTGTTCTAAGCTATTTTGATTTGACATATCAACCTCAACTTTTTGAGATACTCAAAAAACCTCTTCATCTACCACAATACACAGTAGATTTGGCAAGATTTTTTCCTTGGTTCGGTGCAGTTTTGCTAGGTATATACATAGCATCAAATCCACTCTTCAAAATACTTTTTAACCTCCCAATGTTTAGTAGCAGATATTTTCCAAATAGAGTATTGGCTTTTGCGGGCAGGCATGCTTTGGTGATATATCTTTTGCATTTACCGCTATTATTTGAGTTGATAAATTTTTATAATTATATAATCCACAAAAATAGTTAAATAATAATTTTTATCTTTTATTAAAGAGTATTTTGATAGAATTTGATTACAAAAAATACAAAAGGAAACAAAATGCTAGTTACAAAAAAAGCTCCAGATTTTACAGCTACTGCTGTATTGGCAAATGGTGAGATTGTTGATAATTTCAATCTTTATGAAAATATAGGGGAGAAGGGTGCAGTGCTTTTCTTCTATCCACTCGACTTTACATTTGTATGTCCATCTGAGATCATAGCTTTTTCTCACAGAATTGATGAGTTTACAAAAAGAGGCATCAATGTCATAGGATGTTCGATAGATTCACAATATAGCCACTTTGCATGGAGAGAAACTCCGGTAGAAGAGGGTGGTATCGGTCGTATCAACTTTCCTTTGGTAGCAGATCTTAACAAGCAGATAGCTAGAGATTATGATGTATTGCTAAATGATTCAGTAGCATTAAGAGGTTCATTTCTGATCGATGCAGACGGCACTATCAGACATGCAGTGATCAATGATTTGCCTCTTGGTAGAAATGAAGATGAGATGCTTAGAATGGTAGATGCAATGCTATTTACAAATGAGCATGGTGAAGTATGTCCGGCAGGCTGGCAGCCAGGTGATGAAGGTATGAAACCAAGCACAGACGGTGT
>CAZVPN010000034.1:0-12045 GCA_964628135.1 uncultured Campylobacterales bacterium | reverse complement strand
TGATTTACTTTGAGATATACAGATAGCCCTACTATAAGTACCGATATGCCCAACAGCAAATATACTGCATAGAGCAACTTAGGCGGATCTGTAATTGCAAACTTAAACACTAGCATCAATGCCTCTATTGAGAGTGATATGATAATAGAGCCCAAAAATTTGATCATAGTTTGGTGTATCTCATCACTGCTACCATGTTTTTTCTCGCGTCCCAAAACTTCTTCTTCAAAAATTGCTTTGGTCAAGTCAACAATAGCCAATGATAGTGTGAGTAAGATTGTGGATTTGAAAATACTATGTATATCTATAGCATTAAAGTCAAAACCAAAACTGACAATTCCTTTCAAGAAAAGCAGGAGCGCAACGCCACTAAGGGCAATCGAAAAGGCAACATAAACCCATTTATTGACAGAGCCAAAAAGCGAATCAACTGATGATGGAGAGACTATTCTAAGGATATTTTTCAAACTGATATCTGCACATAATATTGCAATCAAATTATCTTTATCATCATATAGCGGAAATGAGATAGTTACCACAAGTTCATTTGTTATCAAGGATGGATATGGGTCAGTCAATATGCACCTATGCTCTTTGAGTGTTTTGTAATAATATGCCCTGTCACTTCTACTTTCGCCTTTTCCAATTCCATTAAGTTTTGGATTGTTTGATAAATTTTTTGTAATCTGAACCCCATTGCCGTCTATAACATAAATCGTTTCACTTAAAGGTAGAGCTTCCTGGAGTTTTTTAATACTCCTTTCAAGTACTTGATCTATATTTTGACTATCTGTGCTATTGGATATATTTCTACTCATAATATAACACAAATAGGCCCTTGCTTTTGTTCTTATCTGCGCATACTCTTGTATCTCTTTTACTGTCATGATATATCCATTATGTGAATTTTGTTTATTATATGCAATATTTAATTAAGGTAATGTTTTAGTAATACTCTCCTAATAGGAAGGTAATACTCTTTTTCTATAATTTCACTGTTGCAACACAATAAAACAATTAGGAGACAACGATGAAAAAGAGTTTTATAGTAGCGAGTATAATTTTAGGATCTGGCATAGCCTTTGCTGGTTTTGGAAATATGGCATCTGATGCATTTGAGACTGGAGCAAATGCTGCTTCTAGTGCATTTGACACTGGAGCCAAGGCTGCTTCTGATGCTTTTAGCACAGGTAGCAAAGCAGCAAGCAATGCATTTGATACTGGCGTTAATGCCGCTAATAATGCGCATTCAGCAGGGCACCATACTGCAAATAGCAGTTGGGATGCCGGAACAAAAGCTGCACATGATAGCTGGGAAAGCGGAAAAAAATATTCACATAGCAGAGATAAGGCAAGCAAAAAATCTGCACACAAGCACCACAAAAATCCCCTTGATTTTATGAGAGGTGAGTAACCGGTGTATCTTGGAGAGCTATGTCTCTCCAAAAACTAATCTTGACTTTCCTCAACTCCCTCTATTTCCTATTTTTATATAATTCAAATCAGAAATCGAATCAAAGATAAAAAATGAAAAATGAACTTTTATACCAAATGCAGCATGCTTTTCCCATGAATATAAGACCATTTCAAACTATTGCCGACAAACTTGGCAGTACGGAAGACAAAATAATCAACTTGGTCAAAGAGTTAAAAGAGAGCAGCATAATACGGCAGACTTCAGCTATTTTTGACACTAAAAGGTTGGGATACAAATCCTCTCTTGTTGCTTTCAAGGTTGCTCAATCAGACATAAACCATGCTGCACAAATCATCAACAGTCACCCTGGTGTAAGCCACAATTATCTCCGCAATCACGACTACAATATCTGGTTTACCATAGCTGTTGCTCCAGATTCTAAATTGGGATTGGAAAAAACTGTCGAGATACTCAAAGAGCAAACAGGTGCCAAAGATAGCATTATTCTGCCTACCCTAAAACTGTTTAAGATAAAAGTCCAAATGGATACTACCGGCAAAAAAGCAAAAAAAGAGAAGGTAAAAAAAGTAGCTAATAAAAACATAGAGCTAACAGATAAACATATAGCACTCATCAAGGAGTTACAAAGAGATATTGAGATAACGAGAGAGCCTTTTCAAAAATCTATAGATAAACTTCAAATAAGCAGTGATGAGTTTTTTAAGATCGCAAATGAACTTAAAGATGCAGGCGTTATGCGCAGATTTGCCACCATACTCAACCATAGAAAAGCCGGCTTTTCAGCAAATGCTATGAGTGTCTGGTCGGTGCCGGGAGATCAGGCTGAAGAGATAGGCAAAAAACTGGCAGAATTTTCAGCCGTGAGTCACTGCTACCTGCGTCCAAAATATCCAAACTGGCCATACAATCTGTTTGCCATGGTCCATGCCAAAACCAAAGAAGAGTGTGATGCGCTTATAGATGAAATGGCAAAAGATGTTGGATTGAACGAGTATAGCAAATTGTATTCGAGCACTGAGTTCAAAAAACAAAGATTAAAATATTTTGATGACAGTTTTACAGAGTGGGAAGGACTATATCAGCCATTATAGCCTATCTCTTTTTTGAAATGAGCTATACAGTTAGTGCAGTCTTGCACCTTGTTGGTCTCTATCACATAATTTAAATGTTCAGGATCAAGTACTTTAATATCTCCGGCCTTTAATCCTACAATATAGCCTTCATTTTTAAATTTTTTCAATATTCTTGAAAATGTTTCCGGAGTCATATTGAGTATGGAGGCTATTTCATTATATTTAAGTTTATGAAATATCTCTACTTTTTCAAGCAAGATTTTTGCAACTTTTGCTTCAGATGAATATATCGTTTCTTTATGTATCAACGATGACAACACCATTACTTTGGTGGTCAGAGACTTGATCATCTCCATGGAAAACTCTGCATTTGACAGATTGCTCAAGATAAGATCTCTTGGAATATGGACCATAACTCCTTCGGTAACAAACTCACAAGTTGCAGGATAGGGAGCTTTTTCAAAACATGCATACTCACCTATAACAGCTGGGGCACTAAAACGATTAATCTCCACCTGTGTACCTTTTGGAGATGTTTTATAAAGCTTAACGGTTCCTTCCAATAGAGCATACATATAGTTACTATCATCATATTCATAAAAAACTATACCACCTTTATCGAAAGCTTTTGGAATAGTATGTCTCTTTATCATTCCGAGACTATCATCACTTAATTTTGAAAATAGTTGTATATCTCTAAGCCTATCCATGACATCTCCAGTGTAACTGCTACATAACAATACTGCCAGAGTATATCACACTTTGTTGTAAAAAAGAATAAATAGGTCCTAATTATGACTCAAACCAGTTAAGCTGCTCTCTTAACTTAACCACCTCTCCAACTACAATCAATGCGGGCGTAGGTAAATCTTTGGCTTTTTCATATATATCTTCAAGTGTGCCTACAACTGTCTTTTCGTCAGGTCTAGTTCCTCGGCTAATCACGGCAATTGGGAAATTTTTTGGCTTACCTATTTCTATAAGTTTTTTTGTAATTTTGTCAAGTCTGTGCAGCCCCATCAAAAACACAATAGTGTCATCTGTTTTGTAATTTTCCCATGGTATTTGAGATTGACCTTTTGTGGCTTCATGTCCTGTTACTACTCTAAACGAGACAGTAACTCCTCTGTGTGTTACAGGTATGCCTGCATACTCCGGCACAGCTATTGCTGAGCTGATACCCGGGATAAATTCAAATTTAACTCCCCTGTCTCGCAGATAGATACCCTCCTCGCCTCCACGACCAAATACAAATGGATCTCCACCTTTGAGTCTAACAACATTTTCATATTTTTGTGAAGCTTGGTAAATCACTTCATTTATTTCATCTTGTGGCAGCGTATGATGCGAATCCTCTTTGCCAACATATATAAACCCGCACCCATCTTTGGCTTCAGAGAGTATATCAGGATTGGCAAGGCGGTCATAGATAATCACATCTGCTTGTCGTATTACTCTAAGAGCCTTGACCGTCAAAAGATCCATATCACCAGGTCCCGCTCCCGTCAAATAAACCTTACCCATGAAAAACACCCCTTAAAATACAATCTAACACACAATCACCTCCATCATTAATCATTCATCATTTATTCGTTATTTTCCAAATAACAAGATGGATCTTCCGCCCACATATCTCCATATATAGCATATGCTCTGCTTCTTGAGCCGCCGTTACAGATATCCAAATATCGACACTCTTTGCATTTACCCTCAAGTTTGCGTGGATGCTCTCTTAATTTTTGCAGCAATGTCGATGGAGTGTTTGTCCATATATCACTAAAATCCTGTGTCAAAATATTGCCGATCTTTTCGGGGAAGAATGGATCAGGCTTGACAAATCCTTCACTGTCTATATTTAGTAACTTTCGCCCTGCACTATTGCCACCCCAAGATAGCAACCTGCGTCTCATCTCATCGGCAAACTGCGGATACCTTTTGGAAAATCTATCCAAAAAGAGTATAGCATCCATCTCCATATTGCCGGTGACTATCTCTATTTCTTTGCCGCTATCATGATACTCAAAAGCTTTGTCTATGATATAATTGACCGCTTTGATGCGTTGCTCTTTTGTGATATCCATCTCCAGATTGTCAAGTCCTCTGCCACTATAGACCAAATGCGAGATATAAACTTTTGGGACATTATGCTTTTGAGCCAAATCAAAGATAAACTCAAGATCATCATATGTATCCTTTGTCATCGTAAAGCGAATACCCACCTTCTTTTGGCCAAAGCTATTGAGCAGATCCACAGATTTCATAGACTCCTCAAAGGCTCCTTTAAGACCTCTAAATTTATCGTGAACCTCAGGTGATCCATCGATACTTATGCCAACATAGTCAAAAGTGTCCAATATCTTTTGAGCATTGCTCTTTTTGACATAGAGTCCATTCGTCGATAGATAAGTGATAATGCCAAGCTCATGACATCTATCTGCGATATCAAAAATATCTCTGCGTGTCAGTGGCTCTCCGCCTGAAAATATGAGAAATTTGATACCATTGCTTTTGAGTTTGGGTAGAGTTCGCAAAATACTCTCAGTGCCCAAAACATCATTGGAGTCCAAATCTGCTCTTGAATAACAATGTAGACAACTTAGATTGCAACGATTGGTAAAGTTCCATATGGCAATACTGCCATCAAGCACTCTTGACGGTTTGCCTTCAGTGACACTTTTGAGTAGATTTGAGAGTCTAAACACTACTTTTTCTCCCCTTTTGCTTTTGGTTTATAGCTAAGGATATATTTGGTGATAGCATCAAGTTCATCAGGCTTTAGGTCAAGTTTTGGCATTGCATTTCTCCTGTATCCAAGCACCTTCGATATGGATGCAGGATCTGTGATCATAGCTTTGATGGTAGCAGCATCTCTTTTTGATGCAATTTCGCTAAATGGAGGAGCAAAAGCCACAGCCGTTTGATGATGACAACCCCAACAGTAAGTCTCAAAAACCTTTTTTCCACTTTGGGCATAAAGCAGTGTAAATAAAAAAAAGAAAACCGATACAACTCTAAATATTTTCATTTTGCTTCCTTTGTTTATTAATAAGATAATATCACTATTTAGCACAATATATATTGATATGGCTCAAGCCGCTAATCTATCTCTTCATTATCTTCAGCATCCATCACAAATCCAACCACAAGCAGAGCTATAACAAAGAAAACAATAATTCCTACATAAATATAATCTATCATTTTAATCTTCCAAACTTTTTTGCCAAAGATTTGAAACGGCTTTTCTCTTCAAGTGATGAAAATCCTGATGCGGGTATATAATAAAAATGTGGCTCTCTGTGAAGTAGCAGATCATCACCGGCAGATACCACTTCATCGATCTCATCCCAATTCCAATGTGTCGGAGTATCTGATGAGTCTATATCCAATCCGCTCTCTGAGGCGGTGATTTTGATATCTTGATTTTTGAATGGGGATTTTTCATAAGAGTTTATAGCTCTTTTTTTGGCAATGAGCCTCTTGCCATAATACCAGTATATCAGAACAAGCGTGGAGAAGATCAAGAGTCCAAAAGCACCCTTTTTTAGTGCTGCTACTACCCCAAATTGTGAAAGTGCAATAAAAAACCAACCAACATATCTTTTGCGGGAGTGATCAAAAAGATATTTGTATGAGCTATCAAAAAGTTTATCTATATTTTCTCTGTTGTATTTGTATGATATTTTGATAGGTTTAGACATGATCTTCACACTCTTTTATTATCAGGTCTGATTTTTTGATGCATCCGTTATCTTCTAACTTGGCAATCTTTTCTAGTGTCTGTATATACTTCTTTTCATATATTTTACTATTTTCGGCATACTTTTTTTGCTCTTTTTTGGCATACCACCATGCAGCTGCTATAGAAGAGGCAAATACGCCATATATCCACCACTGCCACTCTTTGAGATCAAGCAAAACTATAAAATATTGCACCGAAAAGAGCACAAAAAACTCTATCGAAAATATAATCACAAGTGTAGAGCTCTGCTCAAAAGGCAGAGTATATTTCTCAATTTCACGCAAATGAGATAGATCTTTATTGATCTCTTTGGCACCCTCTATGCACTCTTTGTTTAGCTTAGAGGTATCTATATCTCTTAGATGTATATTGCTTAGATTATACTCCACATTGGTCATCTTATATGATTCTAAAATCTCAGGATGCTCTTGCATAATTGAGAGTATCTCTTCGCTAGTCACTCTCTGTTTACCTGCCAACCTTTGGACATCTTGCAATACCAAATCATACAAACCGACTGTGCGAATCTCTTCAGCCACTCGTTCTAAATATATCAAATTGACTCCTTGGTCATCTCTCTTCCAATATATTACTCAATCAAATAGAATGAAACAAAGATGCGATAGAAAAGCTAATAGAAACTCAAGCACAAACCCTCTCCGCGGTGGAGAGAGTAATTTTATGCCTTGTGCTCCTCGGCAACCGTTTCAGGTTCAATACCGTATGAAGCAGTAGGATCTTTGGCTGGCATAAATATGCCAATCAAGCCCTTGATACCAACTGAAAGGACAATATTTAACAAGAATACTACCCATGCTACCAACACCATTGTTCCGGCTATTGCTGCCAATACCATATAGGTGTTAAATTCGCCATGGACATACAAGTGCCTTCTAAGCATACCATGTAGCCCAGCCATACCTGCAAATGCACCCATACCAATACCACCAATTAGATACAACCAGTAGTGTATCCAAGTCATCTTTTTACTAAACATAGTTGTGTTATTGGTTACCAATGGCCACATAACATATACTGCACTATAAAGCGTCATATAAAGTCCTACGATAAGGGCTATATGCACATGGGCAAAGATAATCCATTGAGTGTTGTGCAAGATTCTATTCATACCCATATCAGCTTGAATAATAGCAGCAGGAACTGCCAATCCAAATCCAGACAAACCACCAAGCAGATACGCAAGTGCCGGAGTCATCTTAAGTGGTCTGGCTTTCCATAGAGTTACCAGAGTAATGAAGAGTGCCAAACCTTGAGTCAAAAGCTCAAATGCCGTAACCATCTCACCTGAGATTAGCTTCATCATTTCAGGCTGACCTTGATCTGCCAATAGATGATGAGACCAAACCATCCAGGATACCAACAGTTCAAGCATCAATGCTGCTCTTGCAACATTCTCCATAAATAGCTTTTGACCGGTGATCAGCGTAGCAAGTAAATACCAAGATCCAGCTACATATATAAGTACCAAACCATCGGCTACAAGATCAAGTCCCCACCAGAAGTAGTTTTTGTAAAGCAGTGCATCGATAGCCTGTACATTAAGTGGATGTCCGCTTGCATCAAATATCAAATAGACAAGCACTAGTACACCTGCACTCAAAATAACCAAAGCATCCAAGAATGTATCCACTGTTCCACGGAAGATGGCAACAACAGGAAGTGCAAGAGCAGGCTCTTTTGTATATGGCGGTTTGCCTCTGAGTTTGTTGATAAGGTTCAAAAATCCATCTATACCAAAGCCGGAGATCAAAAGCTCTTTGGTGGTTTTGTTTTTGTGCACACCAACTCTTGCAAATATGGTTGCATAGATATTGTAGATAAAGCCTAAAGTTCCTATCATAATCAAAGCAACACCAACAATAAATACAATTCCACCTACCACTTGGAATTGATTTGTATCAGCCGGAAGTGGCCAATAGAGCGTATAAAGTGGTGCATACTCCCATACAAATGCCGCTATCCAAGACATAGCCGTTCCAATAGTAATCAAAAGCCAAACAGCATTGGCAAGTTTGATGCTATATAGAGGCTTTTTGGTCAAGAATGGCACCAAGAACATAAATGCCCCAAATACCAACTGATATGTAGAGCCAAAAATCCCGACTATTGGATGCACTGTCATAATAGAAAAGTAGTGACCAGGATGATTAAACATTTCCGGTAATGGATTAACCGGTCCTGTAGAGACCATTCTCATAATCATACCCTCAATAGCTACAAGCCCAAAAAACAAAAAGCTCATCACAACTGCTCTAAGTGTGATTTTTTGCAATGCATTCAAACTATCAGCATCAAAATCAGTTCCATTGATTAAATTTTTCATTATACTCATTTAGCACCTCCATCTTTGCATCCTACCACTTCAAGCCAGTTTTTGACCATCATCAAATCTTTTCCATCCTCTGAATATTGAGCAGGACCGGAATACTCTGTAGATGTCAAGTTAAATACGCCGTTATGGTTAAATGTCCAAAGTAGATCATTCGTTGCTAAAATACCATTGACATCAGTTCCGGGGTTGACTTGCATTTGTGTTACCAAGGAGCCATCCTGTCTAAAGAGACCAAAACCATAAACCAAATCACGGCTTCTTACATCAAAAAGCACCTTTTTACCACACTGCACGGTTACCTTTTTGGGTATGCCGACCCATTTGTGGTTTTGGACTTCAAACTTGACTACTTTGTCAGGCTTAATGTCATGCCTTTTTATATCCTCCGATACCCAAGGGATAGTGTTGTAGGTAAATATATGGTGCCCTACCCCCATCAATACCAAAAATCCAATATATGTATAGAATGGAATTCTAACAATGGATTTAGCCTTTTCGCTTCGTGTAAGATTGTAAGCAAACCAAGCAATGATGGACAATATCATAATCGCATAGATTGTGTATGCCACATTGTGAAATGCCAACAACTCAATTGAGCTCTTAAACATCTTCCTCTCCTTCTTGTATAAAATATACTAATTATAGCTATAGCTTATTTAAAATATAAATGAGTTTATAATTGGGTGCTTGATTATTTTTTAATCAAATTGCTCATTCAAAAATTTTAGTTGCCTAAAAAATAATCATTTTAAAAAAATCTTATAAATACACCAGTTGCTATAGAGAAAATTATTGTCAGCAGTATTGTCAAAATCGACTCTGTTTTTGAGGAAAATTTCATTTTGAGGCTAATGTTTCGAGCTATTTTCATAGCAGGAAATGCCATAAACATGAGCATAACGATACTAAAAACAAGAGTTACTACAATATCTTGCATCTGCTAAATACCATAATATTTATGAACAAATTTTATTTCATTACTATTATTTAATTTGATAGAGTCAATAGTTTTGTTGTTGTCACCTCTTATGCTTAATTTTTCTTTGCCCAAATATAGATGCTTTTTGCCCCATTTTTTCTCAAGCTCTTCAAATTTATGAAAAAGTTCCATATTATCCGGTTTGAGTTTGAACTCTTTGTCGGTCCTGCTAAGTATCTCTAACCCACCAAAGCTTTTTTCCAAATAGTAGGGGCTGTATTTTTGGACAAATTTATAAACTCTTGGATTTTTGTTGCTTGGTTTACTTTGCATAAAAACACTAAAACCTGCCACAAAAAAACCAAGTGCCAGCGCTACAGGAAGATATTTTTTCATTTTTACTCTTCTTTATATTTAATGACTGAAATATTATATAGTATAGGTTATTTTGACTAAAATAGACTTGATTTTAATCAATATTCTTTCTGCAAAAGGGTGCTACTATTTAAATATATATATTCATTATTTAAGGCTAAGTTATGCAAAAATTTTTGGAGCTTGAAGGGGCATATATAACTATAGGTTTAGTAATTGCTCTAATAGCACTTTTTGTAAGTACAAGAAAATTGATGCCAAAAGGAGCTTACAAAAAGGGTGTTGGGTACACTTTGATTATCATTTCTCTGTTGATAGGATTGGATTTTTATATGCGAATAAATAGAATGAATGAGATAAAGGCGGCCTTTAATGCAGGTCGAACAATCCTCTGTGAAAGCAGAATGCTCAGGAAAGCAGCCCAATCTGTCTCCATCCAAAAATCTAGCGGATGGAGTCTAGAAAATGATCTATTTAGCTCTCCTCAATACTCCAGAAGTTTTCACTCAGCAAGATGTATAGTCAAGCCTTCTATGCCAAATATAAACAGATAATTTTCTCTCTCTTTGATTTACATCAATTACGCACCCTCAATATAATGCCATAATACTGTTATGCTTTGCGTGCGGCAATATTTAGCTATATTGCATAAAGATATTAAGGAGTGTATATGCATCCACTTTTTGTCAGACCACCTATAGCGCCAGATGAGTTTTTGCCTATATTTATAGTCTCAACTCTGGTGCTTCTGTTTGGTGTTGGTTATGCGGCTATTATAACTTTGTCAAAAATGGGTTTTTTTTCAAAAAAGTGGCAAGCAGTTGGATATCTTATGTGGGCATTGCAAGCATACAGTCTATACGAGCTTTCTATTATGATACATAGTGGCCATTTTACAAGTAAAGTTTTACTAGTAACAATGATTGCTTATCTCTTTATTCCCCATCTCTACTTTTACCTGGTTGATGAATCGGAAAAGAGATATGATCAAGAAAAAAGCTCAACAAAACAAAAATAGGAGGAAACATGGCACAGGAGAATCTTTCTGTCTGGACGAGTATATCGTTTTGGCGTAGATCTGCAGCTTGGGTGACTGGTTTTGCAGTCATTTTACTGATTTGGTTAACATTTGATACCATGGGTCAAATCAGTATGGGAACAGATGCAGATTTGCAAAAAGGAATCACAAAGCGTGTTCCTGCAGCTACTGTAATCAACTATCATATTGATTACAAAATGAGTGCAAAAAGAGGGCACGAAGTACCGGTAATTGGAAAAAAAGAACCATTTTTTGGCAAGGAGTGGAGTCCAAAGGAGGCTGCTGCACTATTGCATTTGGGCAAATTGACTGAGCAGTCCAAAAACTGCATGGATTGCCATACACTGCTTGGGAATGGTGCTTATTATGCGCCGGACCTAACAAAGGCTTGGCTTGATCCAAAATGGAAGGCAATGGGATACCTTGGCAAACCAACCAAAGAGGAAGGCATAGCTGAATTCCTTCAACATCCTGGGCAATATCATACTCACACAAGAATGATGCCAAATCTCGGAATTACTCCAAAAGAGGCAATGGGACTCGTAGCATTTCTTAAACATATGAGTAGCATCGATACCAATGGTTTCCCGCGAAACTTCTCAAAAACAGTAGAACAATACAAAGCAGGAGGAACCAATGCTCATTAATATCAAATCAAACAGTCTGACAAACGGTGGTCAGAGATTGGGAATGATGTATTTTAGGGTAGCTATCATACTCTTTGGTGCGCAGTTGCTAATGGGGTTGATATCGGCTATTCAATTTGTGTATCCGAGCTTTTTGTATGGCATATTTGACTTTTCGGTATCAAGAATGGTGCATATCAATGCACTTGTTGTTTGGATGCTTTATGCTATGATTGGATCGGTTTACTTTATGCTTACGGATGAGACAGGTGAAGAGGTAGTAGGACTAGGACTTGGCAAACTTGCCTTTTGGGTTCTTACTGCTGCTATTGCTGTCGTTGTGTTAGTATTCATATTCATCCAAACTGGACCTGGAAAAGAGAGCACTGTATGGCTCATCAACGAAGGTCGAGAGTATCTAGAAGCCCCAAGATGGGCAGATATCGGGATAGTCGTAGTTGTTTTGATTTTCTACTACAATGT
>CAZVPN010000033.1:0-13208 GCA_964628135.1 uncultured Campylobacterales bacterium | reverse complement strand
CATATTTTGACTGCAAAGAGTTGCTATCTTTGCTACCGATAAATTCACCAAAATTATCTAAAACCTTCCTGGAGTTGTATATGGATTTCATATCTTTAGATGATACCAATACTCCAACTCTACCTTTTGCATCTATGCCATTTTTGATAACTGCATTTGGTGCAAATATTAAGATAGCGTATGGCTTGCTTAGATTACCCTCATAAGTCCCGATATAATCGTATAGACTGGTCCCCTCTTTTAGCCTATCTGTTGTAGCTATAGCATATTCATGGATAGCTGTCTTGTCAGTAAGCTCTTTACTTATATACTCTATAACATTAGCTGCTTTTGGCGTAATAAGATAGTCATTTTTGAGAAAATGTGCTTGAAGAGAGAAAAAGAGCAAGCAAGCAAGCAAGGATACCCTTGCGACTGCTTGTATCATTGATTAACCTACATATAGGTGGTTTGGTGTCAAAACTGCCCATGCAGCAATGATTGCCATACCTACCAGCATCCATGCCAAAACTTTGTCCATAATTTTGATCATTATTTACTCCTTATTTTGCAGGCTGAAATGCAAATTTTGCATTATCTACACTGTGTGCTTTAACGTTGTCTAAAGACCCCACTATTGGGGCTGGATCATAAAAGTTTGTAGCATTCTTCTGCTGAACCATAATTGACCATGTTACCAAACCGGCCAATATACTCAAAAGCAGCAGTGTTGCTATGAGCATACCGGTTAAACCATTAAGATTGAGACAAACTCTTCTTTTTGTATTTTCTGCCATTATATGCTCCTTACTGCTTCAATGAGTTGATATATGTATCAAGTGCTTTGACTTGAACCGGTGTAAATCTAGTCTTGAATGATGGCATTACACCGATAGAACCTTTTTTGCCGCCTGCAAGAACATTTGGAACATCATATCCTGCAATTCTTGGTCCTACACCTTTGATTCCCTGACCATTGGCACCGTGACAACCCGCACATACACCAAACTCTGCAGGGGCTGTCCCTTTGCAACCATTAGCTACATACTCGGCTGCCTTTTCAGCTGCTGCACCGCTTGCCATACCTGGAGGCATACCGCCCGGGAATGCTGCAATTTGATTTTGACCATTTTTGATCACATTTAGCACAAACTGCTTGGTGTGACCTTTTGTCAAGTCTTCTGCTTTGCCGTCAAGTCCATCACCGATAATTCCATGACATGGTGCACACTGAACTGAATAGATAGATTCACCCATATCATGCAATGTTGTAGCATCTGCATTTTTGTGCATCTGCTCAAACTTGGCATTATAAGCTTTGGTCTCTTCGTTCCACTGACCTATCTGGCTAAAGCCGTTTAGGCTGTATGGAGAGAATAGAAAATACCATGCTCCCCATACCATTGTCCCAAAAAATGACCATGCCCAACCGGCAGGTAGCTCATTTTTATACTCGCCGATACCATCCCAGTTCTCTTCTGAAAGCTCACCTGAGACTGTATCTTCCTTCATTTGAGCCATATACTTGGCAGCTACACCAAATGTAAGTGTAGATATAGCAAGCGCTCCCAAAATTGTAATCCAGTTGATAGGATCACTCAAATCGATATGCATCTGCTTGACAATGACAACCGTCGCTATCATCAATACTGCAGCAAATGCAAGACCCTTCATTATAAAAGAATTCATTCACTTCTCCTTTTTTCATTCTTGACTTTTGGATCTCTTGCAACAAGTGGCTTACTGTCTATCTCATCATCGAGAGCCAGCTTGCCAAACTTCTCATAATCCGCTTCGCCTTTTTTTTCACTTCTGTAGAGATGCATTATATAACCATACATTAAAGCAACAACTACGATTGTACCAAATAGATACATATAAACTGTCAGGGTGGCTATATCCATCTCTATTCCCTCACTTATTTCAAACTCTCAAGATATGCAACAAGAGCTACAACTTCAGGCACTTTGCCTTGATTGACCATATCCACAAGATCTTTACGCTTCATTTGCTCAGCGATCTTCTTGGCTTCTGGAAGAAGTGTTGTTTTGAGATATTTCTCATATGCTGCTTTACCCGGAGCTACATTAGCGCCATAAGGTGTCTTAAATACATTTTTAACTGTTACAGCCTCTGCATATGCTGTAGCTGTATCAGCTATATTTGTAAATTGATGCTTATAAGCAGGCATAATTGAGTCGGGAACAACTGACTTTGGATTCCACATATGGTTGGCATGCCAATCCGGAGTCCTGTAGTTGCCTACGCGGTGAATGTCCGGACCTGTTCTTTTGGATCCCCAAAGGAATGGTCTATCATATGCATACTCGCCAGATAGTGAATATTGACCATATCTATCTGTTTCAGCCTTAAATGGTCTAATTAGCTGCGAATGGCAAGACATACAATTGTCTTTCATATAAACAATTTTACCGGTCAATTGAAGCACTGTTCTAGGCTTCAAGCCTTTAATAGGCTGTGATGACTGTGCAAAACTTGGCAATATTGTTACAATGCCTGCGTAGGCAATCGTCAAGAATACACCTACTGCGAAGAAGAATGGATTTTTTTCTAACCAATGAAACATAACCTACCTCCTTATGCCATAGGTGATTTGAACTGTGGTTCGGTCTCAAGCTTACGCCCAGAAACAGCAGTCATAAAGAAATTGTAAGCAAACATCAACAAACCAATAAAGTATAGAAGACCGCCAAGAGCTCTAAGTGCATAGTATGGGTGCAATACAGATACGGTATCGATAAAGCTGTACATCAAGTTACCATACTCATCCACTGCTCTCCACATCATACCTTGAGTGATACCTGCAATCCACATAGATGTAAAATACATTACAACGCCAATTGTCTGGATCCAGAACTGTGCATTAAGCATAGATTTGGAGTAAATCTCTCTTTTGAATGCTCTTGGAGCCATATGCATCAATGCTGCAAACGCCATAAACGAAACCCAACCTAGAACACCATCGTGAACATGTCCAGGAATCCAGTCTGTAAAGTGTGCAATTGCGTTGACTGATTTGACAGCTTGGATAGGTCCCTCGATAGTAGATAGCATATAGAATGTAGATGCAAATACCATAAACTTGATCAATGGATTCTCAGTAAGCTGATTCCAGCCACCCTTCATAGTAAGAAGCATGTTGATCGCACTACCCCAAGATGGAAGAATCAAAATAACTGAGAAGATAGATCCCATAGTCTGAACCCAATCAGGAACAGTTGACCAAAGAAGGTGGTGACCACCTGCCCAAAGATATACAAACATCAAACCCCAGAATGATAGTAGAGATAGTTTATATGAGTAAACTGCTTGACCAGACTCTTTTGGTAAAAAGTAGTAGATCATTGCAATGATAGGCACTGTAAAGACAAATGCAACCGCATTGTGTCCCCACCACCACTGAACCATCGCATCATTTGTCCCTGCATACATGGACACAGAGTGCATAATACTACCCAGACCGCCTGAGAAGAAGTATGTAGGAACCTCCATGTTGTTGAAGAGATAAAGCATAGCAACACCAAGGAATGTAGCAATATAATACCACATAGAGATATATAGAGACTTCTCTCTTCTCATTCCTATAAGACCAAACATTGCCATACCGAAGCTAACCCAAATAACAACGACAAGTATATCTAATGGCCACTCCATCTGTGCATACTCTTTTGATGTAGTAATACCCATACCAAGAGTAATCACCAATGCCGTAGCTGCGATTAGATACAAGAAAAAGTGCAATTTTGTCAAGAATGAGACAAATTTAGACTCTTTGATAGAAACTTTAAGAACTCTTTGAGCAGAGTAATAAAATGATGCCCAAATAGCACTAAGCATAAATCCATACACAACCACATTGGTGTGCAATGGTCTAAGTCTTGAGAATGTTCCATACTCACCTAATAGATAATTCAGTTGAGGATACGCCAATTGTGATGCGATAATAACACCGATCAACATACCCACGATTCCGAATATAACCGTAGTCCACATAAACAGTTTAACAATGGAATAGTCATATTCCATGCTTGCATTTGACTGCATATAAGCCTCCTAAAAATTAGTTTGTTACTACATAGTTACAGTAACAGTAACAGAGGTATTATAAAACTTTTTGAAAAAAAAGAGCTTAAATTTATTAGATTTTTGTTAATGTTTGTTAATTTTCAAGTTGGAGTTACAAAAAAGCACAAGCCTCGAGAGTATGGGAGTTAATAGGAGATAAAAACTCCTATTAGAAAATAGATTGACTTGGTATTTATGCCTTGCCTTTGGCACTTTGGATAGAGTGAATATACCTGTAATCTATAACGATATTTTCCTCTTTGGGAAGATGTTTTGAAAGTGCGCGGATAATATCCTCAAAGTCATCAAAGAGATAGTTTGCCATAGAGCCTGGAATTGGGTTGATCTCATTAAGATAAACTTCTCCATCTTTTTCAAAAAAATCACATCTAATCAAGCTTCCTCTAAAGAGAGTTGAATATATCTTTTTGAAGCTATCTTGTATATTCTCTATAAGTGCATTGCTGATATCTGCTTGTTTGACACTGGAGTCTCTGGAGAAGTCCATATATTTCTTTTCAAAATCAAGATAACCATCTTTATGCGGCTCCTCTATGATAGATAATCTCCACTCACCTATCCAAGTGCCCGCTTGGTTATACTCTTTGATGCCATCTATAAATGGCTCAATGATTACATCGTTATCAAACTCAAATGCTACATCCAAAGCATAATCTAACTCACTCTGATCATGCACGATACTCAATCCTATGCTGCTGCCGAGTCTAACCGGCTTGACAATGACCGGATAAGCCATTTTGATCTCTCTTTTATCCGTAGATGATAGATGCTCAAATGGCAGAGTTTTGACCCCTACCGACTCTGCGTATAGTTTGGTATATAGCTTGTTGTAGCTAAGCACGGAGGCTTCTACTCTAGGTGATATGAATGCCACACCATAAAACTCCAACATAGCAGCAATCTTGCCATCTTCACCATCTCTGCCGTGGATAAGATTGAGGACTACATCAGTAGTGACAGGCTTTGAGCCCAACATACCATCTATATAGAAGCCTCCCTTTTTGAGAGTGAGTTTTTTGCTCTTTTTATAATCGCCGGATGAGAAATATTTTGATTTCATCTTGCTGCTATCTATAAGATAAAAATCACGCTTGGCATCTACAAATACAAACTGCAAAGAGCTCTTTTTGAGCACTTTTTTCATAGTAATAGCTGAGACGATACTTACCTCATGCTCATAGCTTGATCCACCAAAAAGTATAACTATATTCATCTACTCTCCTTTGAGCATTTTGGCAAATTCACCAAATATATATCTGCTGTCATGTGGACCGGGGCTTGCCTCTGGGTGATGCTGTACCGACATTACCGGCTCATCTTTGTATTTGATACCCTCAACTGTATTGTCAAATAGGTTTGTGTGAGTTATTTGAGCCACCTCAACTATATTATCAGGGACATTGTAGTTGTGATTTTGAGCGGTTATCTCTACTGTGCCTTTGGATCTGTTTTTGACAGGATGGTTGCCGCCGTGATGACCAAATTTGAGTTTGTATGTATCATAGCCGTGTGCTATGGATAGCATCTGATGACCCAGACATATACCAAACATAGGTATTTTGGCTTCTAAAAGCTCTTGTGTGATCTTTTTTTCTTTTTCCAAGATCAGTGGATCCCCTGGACCATTGGAGAGAAATACTCCATCACATCTGCCCGCTTCAAATTCGGCTATCACCTCACTTGCAGGAGTATCATTTGGCACGACTGTCACCTCAATGCCTTCATAGGTCAACTCATTGAGAATATTTCTTTTGATGCCAAAATCATACGCAATGATCTTTTTTGTTGTTTTGGGGATGGCATACTCAAACTTTGCGATATCATAACGAGAGCTTTTGTGGACATATTTCTCTTTGGTGCTTACCTGCTCTATATAGTTGATCTCCTCTATGCGTGGTGCTGCATCGAGTTGTTTTTTGAGCTCATCTTTGTCGTGAATTTGGGTTGATGCGATCATCTCCATAGCACCCTCATCACGAAGCATTTTGGTGATGGCTCTAGTGTCTATATTGGTAATGCCCATTACGCCAAACCTCTCAAGCAGTTGTGCCAAGCTCTCTTGCATACGGAAGTTGGATGGGCGATCTTGGTATGATCTGACAATAATGCCTTTACAAAATGCCCCTCTGCTCTCCATATCCTGCTCATTGCATCCTACATTGCCGATTTCCGGCATCGTAAATGTGACAAACTGCCCCGCATAGCTAGGATCAGTGACGATCTCTTGATAACCTGTCATTGAGGTATTGAATACACACTCTCCTACAGCAGTCCCTTCAGCCCCAAAACTCTCAGCCTCCAAGAAAAGACCATTCTCAAAATATATACTAACCTTCTTCACCTGCACTCCTTTGATACGATGCAAATCTCAAACACAAAAGCCTTCCACTCTTCACTATCAATCAAAGCATCCCTCTTTTGATAAGCTCCTCTTGATAAAGTCTATCATACAAAAGTTCATAATCCTGAGTGCCCGGTATCACTTCACGCTCCATATTTTTGATCTTGTTGTAGACAATATCATCTATCTCATCGAATGAGTTGGCAAACTCTTTGAAAGCCTTGAAAATAACATTTTTGACCTGATTTTCATTGACCTCATACTCTATGAGATAGTTTTCATAAAGCTCATCAAGTATCTTGTGGGATAGATCATTGTATCTATCATCATAATTGACAATAACTCCATACTCAGGGGCAAGCTTTTTCTTGATCATAAAAAAGAGCTGCCTCTCATCTGCATGTTGAAACTCTATCTCATCATAATTTTCATCGATAATCTCTCTGACCTTCTCGTCCAGTGCCTTTTCTATCTCAAGATTTTCATCGATAATCTTTTTGACAGCCTCTACTACTGCATCTTTGCCCTTGAGGAGCTTGATGAAATGAGCATTTGCCAGATCTATCGCTACCTTGCCTGCTACATATCCTGTCTGTTGTGGTTTTAGTCTCATCCGCTCTCCTTATTTTCTAATAATTGTATCTTCTCGTTCAGGGCTTGTAGAGATGATACCTATCTTGGCACCTACCATCTCCTCCAAAGCCAATATATAAGATTTGGCATTTTGAGGCAACTCATCAAAAGATCTTTTGCCTATACTGCCGCTCCAACCGTCAAATGTCTCATAGATCGGTTTGACCTTTTGCATATCGTATGGCACATAATCTATCCTTTTGCCTTCAAACTCATAGGCTACACACACTTTGACCTCATCAAAACCATCCAAAACATCAAGCTTCATCAAAGCTATCTGATCTACTCCATTGATACGCACGGCGTGCCTGAGTGCGACCGCATCAAACCAACCGCATCTTCTGGGTCTGCCTGTTGTAGTGCCATACTCATGCCCATTGTCTCTGAGTCTCTGCCCATCATCACCATGATCCTCACTCGGAAATGGACCATTGCCCACACGGGTGCAATAGGCTTTGGCTATGCCGGTGACTTTGCCTATATCTTTTGGATTGATGCCTAGCCCCGCACAAGCTCCCGCACTGACGGTAGTGGATGATGTGACATATGGATATGTGCCATGGTCGATATCTAGCATTGTGCCTTGTGCACCCTCTAGGAGTATTTTGTTGTCATCCTCCATAATCTGCCACATCATCTGAGTAGTATCTGTGATAAATGGCTCAAGTGCACTTTTGTATCCCTCAAGCTCAGCAAGCAGCTCATCATGATCTGGCTGCTCTATACCCATTGCATCAAATATAGGCTTGTTGGTCTCAAAATATGAAACAATCTTCTCTGTAAGTTTCTTGGGCTCAAGTAGCTCCCCAAGACGATGACCTACACGGGCTACCTTGTCTCCATAGGCAGGTCCGATACCTTTGCCGGTAGTGCCTATGGCTTTGTCTCCTCTGAGGCGTTCTCTGGCTTGATCTATCTTGGCATGATAAGGCAGCAACATATGAGCCTTGTCGGAGATAAAAAGTCTGCCCTCTAGATTGTCAAACTGCTCCATCTCTTTGATGAAATCTATTGGAGAGAGAACCACTCCATTGCCTACTATATTTTTGGCTTTTGGGTTGAGTATGCCAGATGGTATGAGGTGCAGAGCATATTTTTTGCCATCTATGACTATGGTGTGACCGGCATTGTGCCCACCGGCAAAACGACACACGAAATCGTGAGTCTGTGCCATATGATCTACAATCTTGCCTTTGCCCTCATCGCCCCACTGAAGTCCTACAATGAGATCTGCTTTAGTGCTCATTACTATCCTTGTTTATCAATTTTTCTATACATTGGTCGGTATATATCGCAAATCCTGCGGCATTGACACCCTCTACACTATACTCTCCGCCCATTGCATAGACGCTATTGTCTTCAAAAAATCTAAAGATTAGTGAATCATAATACCTCATCTTGGCATAATAAAGCGGAGAAATCACTATATGTTCATGATCCAAAGAGGATGCAAGATCGGATATCTTTTGTAGCTCTTTGGCTATATCCTCGGGATATATTGATAGATCGCTTAGATCAGCCAAACTATCTATTCGCACAAGCTTTTGCATCCACTCATACTCACTACTTAGCAGTTTGTCTATATTCATACTTTTGATTTGGGCTATATCGATGCCATATTTTTGGCTCAGTAGATTTGGGATTGCTATATTTGCTATTTGCACTATCGACTCGATACCTTGTGCCCGCAATAGCTTTTGACTCATCTTGCAAGCCTCGGCGATAGTGCCATCGATCAACTCTGCACCTACCTGATAATACTCTTTGGTAGGAAAGAAAAATACAGGCTGGATATAAAACCATCTCTTGATATCGCTACTTCTGCCAAGTCTTTTGGTAACTATACGAACCACATCTACGGTAGAATCAGCCCTTAAACTCACCTCATGATTGGCTGCATCATTGAGTCTGACTAGAGATTGTTTGCTATCAAAACTCTCATGCTGATGATAGGAAAACAGCGGTGTAACAATCTCATGATAGCCACTACCTGAGAGTATCTGTGCAGAGTCGTTTTCGATCTTTCGCTTGATGCGTGCACTCTTGTCAAAATAGAGGCGACTACCGCTTGGTATCTCGTGAGCATATATCATAATCGACCTCCCAAGATAGTGACAAAGTCTTTAAATAAAGAGGAGAAGTGTGATGTTTGTAGCATTTTAACCTCGCTATCGCCGTCATCGGCGACGGCGTAATTGTTGGGATTATATCCAAATAGAGGTTACATGATGGTTAGTTATGGTAATGATACTTTTACAAAATAACTGTTTGCTGTCCAATCTCTTTGTATCTATTATAATAGTGTTGGACAAATTTTTTGACTTTGCTATCTTTTGGCAGATAGACTCCATCCTCTTTGATGGCATACTGCTTGAGATACTCATTGGCATCTATCTTTTGCAGGTAGGTTTGTGCCAAATTTTTATATGCAGATATGTATGCCTCTTTCATGGTGTCATATCTGCTATAATCTATCTCTATCTGATCGCTATAATCGATAATGCCGCTATCAAATAGGATACTTAGATGAATGAGCCCTTCGCAATAGTATGGCAAGACTTCGCCCACTTCACGCCAAGCCATCAATCCAATTGCACGAGATACCAAATCATCGACAATATGCTCTTTGAGATCGCTATTTTCATTGTGGAAAAATGCCATCAATCCACCGGTAGTAGCTTTGAACTCTTCTATATTTTTAAACTGCCCACTGCCGTTCATAGCACTCTCTGTATCTGAATCTATCCACAAAATATGTCCAAACTCATGCCCTATGGTGGATATATCATATATCTGATGCCATAGTTTTGGACTTTTTTCGATCAGTTCTCTTTGTTTGCGGACAAACTTTTCGCCCATAGTTTCGACTGACAGCTTCATGGTTGGTTTTGAGCGTTTGGACTCCATCACAAAATCGGCATATGCAAATATCTTTTTGCCAAGCTCTGTTGAGACCTTTTCATCATTTGGCACCACTTGGGCAGAGAATAACCCATTGAACTCAGCCGCATAATAAAGCATAGGCTGACCTATATATAGCTGTGTTTGATCTACTTGGAGTAGATTTTTCTCCATTGTCTTCATAGCATCATCGCCAAAATCTTTTGCCATCTCATAGGCAAAGAGTTTGATGTTTTGACGCGTATTTGAGCCCTCTTGCAAAGCAGGATTGATGATACGCAAATCCCACTCAAGTGCTACTGCCTTGCGGTAGTGATCCTCATAATACTCTAGCGGATGCCCTACTTGGATAGGTGTATCTATCGCCATCCATCGGCGATCTACCTCTGCCCATTTGCTTACAAGCTCATCTACTTGAGTATGTCCAAAAGCTTCGCGTATCGCCTCAAAATAGGCTATCCAATTGTGCTTTTGGTCAAATACCTCATCCTCATGCTCATCTAGTAGTGCAATGAGATTGTTTAGTGCTTGCATCACCTCTGCTACCTGTTTTGGGAATGCCTCTGCATAAGAGACAGAGTGATATTTGTCATCTCTTTTGAGCAATACCGAGTAGCACCTGTCGGCTATATTGCCATCCTCATCTCTATCTAGCAAATCGTTTGAATATAGCATCTCAAAGACTTTGGCATCATCACCATCAAACATATCGCTAAGTTCAAGATTGATCGTGTGTATTATATGTTTGTTCCAGTGGCTTTGCCATTCACTTAGCCTGAGTCCTACAAAATGCACACCAAACATCAAGGCACGATAAAACGGAGTGAGTAGATTTTGCTCCTCTATCCATCCAAGCAGGCTCTCGTGCCGTGCAATATGCATCATACTGACAAAGCCATAAGCCAACTCTTTTTTGATTTTGATCTCATCTTTGCTGGTGCCCAGCTTCTGCAATACCTGCTCAAGTGCATCCTCTCTGAGATTGACTATACGAGTCAATGCCGCCATGATGGTATCGCTGTTTTTTGGCAAATTCAGTAGCTTCAAAAAGGCATCTACCGATTGCTCAGCCTCTTTGTGCTCTTCGTCCATCAAGGCATAGAAGCCATTTAGCTTGGCTTGTCTATCTTGAAGCTCTAGATATATTGCCTGCAAGTCATTCATAAATTGTTGCTGTTTCATAATCTTCTCTTTTCTAGTACCCATAAGGGGCACTCCATACATGTAATTTTATTGATGTTATTCGTAGAGGCAATCCCTTGTGGTTGCCCTTATCTATTTTGTAACATATTAATAATTGGCTTTGCCAAAGCCAACGCTTTGCCACGGTGTGATATCTTTGATTTAATACTGTTATCCAACTCACCTAATGTTCTATCATAATCTTCGGCAATGAAAATGGGATCATATCCAAATCCTTTATCGCCCCTAGCTTCATCGATTACATCTCCATACATCCAGCCATGCACTACATACTCTCCTGCTTGGCTGACGATGGCTATAGCAGCGGTATAAAAGGCGGGAGTTTTTTTTACTCCTTTAACTTTGATGTCATCTATTAGCTTGTATAGATTCTCTTTGTCTGTTGCGTTTTCTCCGGCATATCTAGCCGAAAATATACCCGGTTTATCACCAAGTATTGGCACCGTAATACCGCTATCATCAGATATAACTATATAATCTTTGCCAAGTTTTTCATATATTGCTCTTGCTTTGATCAATGCATTTTCGGCAAAACTATCACCATCTTCTACTATCTCAAACGGCTCTATCAAATCAGAGTATGGAGTGATCTCTTCACTTAGCAGGCGCCTAAATTCCTTTATTTTACCGCTATTACCGCTTGCCAAAACTATTTGCATTTTTAAACCTTTTGTTAAAGTATGAAGAGTATAATCCGACAAATTTTATCTAATTAGAGGTATCAAAATGATTAAAAAGGTTCTTCCACTCAGCCTGATAGTAGCTCTTCGTTTCTTTGGATTATTTATAGTCTTGTCCGTGCTTTCTGGCTATGCCAAAGATATGCCGGGAGGCACGCCGTTTTTGGCCGGTTTGGCACTCGGTGGATATGCTCTGACGCAAGCCGTGTTGCAGGTGCCGTTTGGTGTGATGAGTGATAGATTTGGACGCAAAAAGACTCTGCTCTTTGGTCTTTTGCTGTTTGCAGCAGGATCAGCTGTGGCGGCAATTGCTGACAATATTTATATGCTATTGCTTGGTAGATTCATGCAAGGAGCCGGTGCAATCGGCTCTGTGGTGACAGCAATGATTGCCGATCAGGTTAGAGAAGATGAGAGGGCTCACTCAATGGCGATTATGGGTATGGTGATTGCTATGAGCTTTGCAGCTGCTATGATATTTGGTCCAGTCATAGCCGGAGTATGGAGTGTGAGTGCACTCTTTTGGTTGACGGGTGCTTTGGCTTTGACTGCACTTTTGATCCTTTTTACTGCCGTGCCCGAGCCTCCACATATAGAGCATCACTACTCTGAGGAGGAGGCAAAGCTCAAAGAGGTGTTTAAAGACAAAGATCTTGTGCGTATGTATATCACATTTCTATTTCATAGCTCCACTATGGCTATTGCCTTCTTTATCATCCCTATTTTGCTAAAGAGCAAATTTGATATGACCAAGATGGATTATTGGAAGGTATACTTGCCTGCGGTGATATTTGGTATTTTGGCTATGGCTCCGGCTGCAATTTTGGGCGAAAAGTATGGCAAAGGCAAAGAGATATTTATAGCATCCATAGGCTTCATAATCGCATCTTTTGCTTTGATGGGATATACAGATAACTTTTGGCTTTTTGCTACCGGTGCTACATTTTTCTTTATTGGGTTCAATATGTTTGAGCCGCTTTTGCAAAGTTTTGTCAGCAAATTTGCCAAAGTCCACCAAAAAGGAGCGGCACTTGGTGTGGCAAATACATTTGCATATGTAGGTATCTTCCTCGGTGGTGCTATAGGCGGATGGTTGTATGGAGCCTACAAAGAGCAGGGAGTTGCGACAGCTGTTATAATTTTGTCAATCTTTTGGATACTGTGGATTGTGGGTATGAGAAATCCTGCTCTTAGGGCTAACCTCTTTCTATCTACAGATAAATTTGACGAAACAAAGCTCGCTTCACTCAAGGGTGTAGAGGGTATCAATGATTTCTATACCAACAAAACCGAAAAGTTGATCGTGGTCAAATATGAAGATGGTGTCATAGATGAGGATACTATCAGAGGTATGTTGCTCAAAA
>CAZVPN010000032.1:1268-13274 GCA_964628135.1 uncultured Campylobacterales bacterium | reverse complement strand
ACACAACTAAGCCAAAGTTATATAAAATCATTTGAGCTCGTTGTAAAATTTGTATGTTGTGATGCACTAATAGTAACAATTTCTCTTTTTGCTTTTTAAATTTATGCTTTCCAAAGTGCCATAAGCAAAAATGGGCTATAATCCTATCAAATTCTAATCATAAGAGGTTTTCGTATGGAAGGTGTTTATACCTATTTGGGTGCTTTGTTTGGTGGTCACAATGGTGAAGGTGTGGGCATGTTTATTGCTCACCTTGTTTTGGTCTTATTGATAGCTGTTTTTGTAGCATACAAAGCTACAAAGAGCCTCAAAGCAGTTCCTACTGGTACTCAAAATGTGATGGAGGCTTATTTGCAGGGTGTTATTGCTATGGGCAAGGATGTCATAGGTGAGAAGCTGGCACGCAAATATCTTCCACTTGTGGCTACTATTGGTGTATTTGTATTTATTGCCAATGTCATCGGTATCATACCAGGTTTTGAGTCACCGACTGCCAATATCAATGTGACGCTTGTCTTGGCTGTTATTGTATTTTTGTATTACAACTATGAAGGCATCAAAGAGAATGGAGTAATAAAATACTTCGCCCACTTTATGGGACCAGTTAAACTATTGGCTCCTTTGATGTTTCCAATAGAGATAGTATCTCATTTCTCAAGAATCATCTCGCTAAGCTTCCGTTTGTTTGGTAACATGAAGGGTGATGATCTTTTCTTGTGGGTTCTTTTGATGCTGGCTCCTTGGATAGTGCCTCTTCCTGCATACCTACTTTTGACATTCTCGGCACTTCTTCAGACATTTGTATTTATGATACTTGCTTATGTGTATCTCGCCGGAGCACTTGTGCACGATGAAGAGCATGCAGCCGATGCACTCTAATCTGCTTAAAAGAAAGAGACTATTGTTCTCTTTCTGAACCTCTTCAAATAGCAACAAACTTCATCAAATTTATAATCATAGAGTAGGGTAGGGCTACTAAAATAGCCATATAATGGGAATTTAATCTCTACAATTTAGTATAAACATATAAATAAAGCCTTTTTTTAACATTGAAAAATAGTAAAAATAGTAAAAAATTCATATTTTTTAATTTAATTTCAGTATTTTTTAATATTAAAGATGCTAAAGTTGTCGAGTAAAAACAAGGGGTTAGGTCAATAAATGTTTATACTCTATTTAGTTGACCTATATATAGTTAGTTATTATTGCCTTGAGCAATATGATGTAAACAAAAAAACAAGGGGTAACAAATGAAAAAGACAATCACAAGAATTGCTTTATCAACTGTTCTGATCAGCGGTGCATTGTTTGCAGGAAAGAATGTGGCTCCAGTTGAGTCCGAAGTGGTTCCTGTAGCAAACATTAATCCATTTTATGTGGGTATAGGCGGCGTCTGGGCGCTTAACAGTAGAGAGTGTTCATGCCAGAGTACAAGATTGAAAAATAATTCTTTGGGCTTTGTTGGCAGAATAGGTTATGATTTTAATAAATATATTGGTGTAGAAGCAAGATATCTTAAAGCAAAGTGGAATAAAAACTTCGCTGAGACTACTCACTATGGTATATATCTCAAGCCACAATACTATTTGGGCAACGATATAAATATATATGGTTTGATTGGTTATGGTCATACAAATATTCACTGTACACACAATAGTGTTCAGAGAGATTATGATAAAAACGGTATAGCTTTGGGTCTTGGTTTTGAGTATGATTTGCATGCTAAAAATGATGGTCAGGGGCCAGATGAAAAGGGATTTGGTGTATGGGCAGACTATACAAATCTTTTGCATAATTCAGGGCCTTCAAAAATCAAGGCAAATGTATTTACGGCAGGCGTAACATACGATTTCTAATATAAATAGAGACGGTGCATTGCACCCTCTATGTTATACTTTTTCTTTCAAAATTTTCAAACTCTCTCAAATAAGCAAAACGATATAATATTACTAACTATATTTTTATTCCAAGGTTATAGCGATGTTTGAAACCGTCATTGGGCTAGAGGTTCATATACAACTAAATACAGTAACAAAACTATTTTGCAGTTGTCCTACTTCATTTTCTGCTCATCAAAACAGCAACACTTGCCCTACTTGTTTGGCTTTACCGGGTGCTTTGCCTGTAGTAAACAAAGAGGCAGCTGTCAAGGCAATGCTTTTTGCCAATGCAGTAGATGCCGAGATTAACGAAGCAAGTAGATTTGATCGTAAGTCATATTTTTATCCAGACTCTCCGAGTGCGTATCAGATTACACAATTTTATGAGCCGATTTTGCGTAATGGCAAAGTAAAAATCAACCTTGATGATGGCACTGAGAAGATCATTAATATTACCGAGGCACATTTAGAGGCAGATGCCGGCAAAAATATACATGACGGTGCTATCTCAAAAGTAGATCTAAACCGTGCCGGCACACCATTACTTGAGATTGTCAGTGCCCCGGATCTCAGAAGTGCCGATGAGACGGTTGCCTACCTGAAAAAACTACACTCAACCGTAAGATATCTTGATATCAGTGATGCCAATATGCAGGAGGGCTCCTTCAGGTGCGACGTCAATATATCCATCAGACCCAAAGGGCAAGAGGAATTTGGCACTCGCGTAGAGGTAAAAAATATGAACTCGTTTAGATTTATAGCCCAAGCAATAGCTTATGAGGTCCAAAGACAAATGGAGGCATATGAAGATGGTGTCTATGAGCAGGAGGTGGTGCAGGAGACAAGGCTTTTTGATACCGAAGCCGGAGAGACCCGCTCAATGAGGGGCAAAGAGGAGGCAGCTGATTATAGATATTTTCCAGAACCTGACTTGCGTCCTTTGATAGTATCAGAGGAGATGAAAGAGGCTGCAAGCCGCATACCTGAGTTGCCTGATGAGAAGACTGAGAGATATATAGATGAGCTTGGAATCAAAAGATATGATGCGCTGGTGATTACATCTGACAAGGAGATGGCAGCCTATTTTGAAGAGATGATAAAGAGCGGCGCAGAGCCAAAAAATGCCGTAACATGGCTGACTTCTGAACTTTTGGGCAGACTGAACAAGACATCATTGTCTATAGTAAATTCACCTGTATCATCTAAAACTATGGGAGAATTATTATCCAAAATATCAGATGGCACAATTTCCGGCAAGGGTGCCAAAGAGGTGCTTGATTATATGTTCGAAAATGATAATAGAGACATAGACGCTATCATTGATCAACTTGGGCTTGCCCAGGTGAGTGATGATGGGGCAATTGTTGCAATGATTGATGAAGTACTCTCTGTCAATAAGGATAAAGTAGCTGAGTATAAATCAGGCAAAGAGAAACTGTTTGGGTTTTTTGTGGGTCAAGTCATGAAAGCAAGCAAAGGTGCAGCAAATCCTGCCAAGGTAAACGAACTTTTAAAAGAGAGATTAGGTTGATTGTGCTGAAGGGATCATTGTATGAATAGGCTTATTGTTTATTTTGCTCTACTCCTATACCATTCACGAAGATACAAAAAAGCCAAACAGTTTGCAAGAGATCTTCTTTTTGACCAAAACAATATATATAAAAAATATTTTGATTTAACTATTATTTTTCTTGTTATTACCTCCGTCTTTATATTGATATATGAGGTCAAACATGAGGTGCCGAGATGGCTTGATAATTATGATATATATTTTGTGTCAATAGTATTTGCAATAGAGTATATGCTTAGATTGTGGGTGCACAATGATTTGTCCGTGATGATCATAAATGAATACAATGATGCTAAATTTTTGGGTAAAGATTTCAATGTTTTTAGAGTCCTAAAAAAGGGCTTGTATCAAAAGTTGAAATATATGATTACTCCATCTGCTATCGTAGATCTATTGGCAATACTGCCTGCATATCGTCCCCTTAGGATACTTCGTGTTTTTATTCTTTTTAGGGTTTTTAAACTACTTCGATATACAAAAAGTATAAATCAATTTGTAGATGTTATTACAACTAAGAAATTTGAACTTTTAACGCTTCTTTTCTTGTTATTTTTTATTGTCTTTACGTCAGGGATAGCTATCTACATACTGGAAGCAGATAAAAATCCACATATCCACACGCTTTTTGATGGGATATATTGGGCAGTAGTGACTGTGGCCACTGTTGGATATGGAGATATAGCACCTGTGACAGATGTAGGCAGAGCAATATCTATCTTGATCATTATCAGTGGTATAGCTATGATCTCATTTGTCACTTCGATTATTGTTTCGGCATTTTCTGAGAGGCTTTATGAGATAAAAGAGCACAAAGTAGTAACAGAACTTAATAAAAGTAGATCATTTTTGGTTATATGTGGTTATGGTCAATTGACAAAGATGTTTTTGCGTCAAAACAGAAAAAATATAGATAACCATGTAATAATAGATAACAACCTGCAAAGAGTTATTGAGGCAAAAAAGAGCGGTTATGTCGCAATACATGACAATGCTAGCAGCTATGCAACAATGAGCAAATTTGATGCAGAAAATAGCGACATTACTGTGCTTGCACTTACTGCGAGCGATGTTGAGAACATATATATAGCATTGAATGTTAGAAGTATTTCCCGCAAGATACGGCTGGTCGGCAGAGTAAATGATCCAGAGAATATAGATAAATTTAGACATGCGGGTGTGGATGAAATATTGATACCCAATATAGTAGCCAACACTATGGTGTATACAGCTATAACCCAACCCACAATGTACAAGGCTATTCACGCTATTCTTACCGGTAAAGGAGTAGCCAATATAGATGAAATCCACGTTCATCAATCTCACGGTATTGCAGGCAGAGCAATTAAAGAGCTACATTTTAAGGAGAGCAAACTGCTTTTTATAGGCATACAGAGAGAAAAAGAGTTCATATTTAATCCTCCATCTTCAGAGATAATACAGCCTCATGATATTCTGCTCGTAATGGGTAGAAAAATAAGTCTGGACTATTTTAAATCCATTCACAAAGGCAATATAAATGTCTAGAAAAAAAATCGCAATTTTTGGTTATGGAAATCATGGGAAATATTTGGCGCAAGGTTTGCACAGAGATGGTTTTGATATTACCATTATAGAGAGCGACAAAACATTTTATAAAGATGCAAAAAGTGATGGTTTTGAGGATGTCCATCTGTTGGATGTTACCAGAGATAGCGAGCTAACAGGCAAGATAGATTTTGGTGAATATGCGCAGTTGGTATGTGTAATGGATGATGAGCACCTGAATGTATTTTTGACGCTTTCTCTCAGTTCGCTATACAAAGATTCATATATTTTGGCAATTTCTGATTCGGTTAATGTGACCAAAAAACTCAAAATGGCAGGAGCAAGCAAGGTAATAGATCTATATGATGTAAGTGCAAACAAGATTTATAATATTTTGGATAAACCTGTTGCTACGAGATTGCTGGAGGAGTTTGTAGTCAATAGAAAAGGCATCACTTTTAAAGAGATGCTTATTCCAGAAGGGTCATTTTTGGATCAAATGATGGTAGATGATGTTAATTTTTCCAAATATGGTGTACTCTTTATTGGTATGATCGATGAGGAGAAGGCCCACTCATTCATCTTTGTGACAGCCGGATTGGAGCATAAGCTGGATGCAGGAGACACTATTGTATGTTTGGGCGAAAAAGAGCACTTGAATGCTTTTGCGCGCTTGATAAAAAAGAGCAAAGATGATATATCAATAGAGGCAAAGATATGAAAATAGCAGTGATAGGAGCAGGCAAGTGGGGGCAGGCGCTATATCATGCTTATAGCAAAAAAAATGAAGTGGTTATAACCTCTAGGACACATAGGGATATTGATAACTTTGTTTCGCTTGAAGATGCCTTGAGGTACCCCTATTTGATAATGGCTCTGCCGGCACAGAGTGTAAGGGAATGGATGTCCAAAAACTTTGTAGATAATGACCAAAAACTACTCGTAGCAGCAAAGGGCATTGAGACCAATAATGGAGCTTTCTTGAATGAGATATATTCTGATTTTGTAGATAGTGATAGATTGGCCTTCATCTCTGGACCATCATTTGCTGCAGAGGTTGAGCAGGATTTGCCTACAGCATTGGTTATAAGCTCCACCAACAGTGAATTGTCACAGAAATATGTGGATGCCCTGCCTGGTTTTATCAAAGGGTATGTCAGCGATGATGTGATAGGCGCCGAGATAGCAGGAGCATATAAAAATGTAATAGCAATAGCCGGCGGAGTGTGTGAAGGGCTTAAGCTTGGCAATAACGCCAGAGCAGCAATGATCTCTCGAGGTCTTGTTGAGATGACCCGTTTTGGTATAGCATTCGGTGCAAAGGAGGAGACATTTTTATCATTGGGTGGTGCAGGAGATCTATTTTTGACAGCCAGTTCGCCATTATCGAGAAATTACAGAGTCGGACTTGGCTTAGCTATGGGGAAGAATGTTGAAAAGATACTCAAAGAGCTGGGCGAGGTCGCCGAAGGGGTACCTACCACCAAAGCTTTATACAAAATCGCCCAAAAAAAAGATATCTACCTTCCGATAGCCAGAGAAGTATATGCAATGCTTTTTGAGGGTAAAAATCCTGAAAGCAGTGTTGCGGATCTTCTTAGGGGTTAGATTTAGGGAGTAGGGGTTGGGTTTTGTTATTCAAATAAACTTTTCACTGTTAAAACGATATAATATCCACAATATTTAGACAAAGGTGTTTTGATGAGTTATGACAAAAGTATAGAGGCTTTCAAAGAGGCTGCCAAAGTGATACCCGGAGGTGTGGATTCCCCTGTTAGGGCGTTTGGCAGTGTAGGCGGTACTCCGCCATTCATAGATCATGGAGAGGGTGGACATATATATGATATAGATGGCAACAAATATATAGATTTTGTTCAGAGTTGGGGACCTTTGATATTTGGTCATGCTGATGGAGAGATCCAAAAAGCAGTGATGGAGACGGCCAAAAAAGGACTAAGTTTTGGCGCTCCAACGCTGCTCGAGACTGAGCTTGCCCAGGAAATTGTCTCTATGTTCGATGAGCTTGACAAGGTTAGATTTGTCAGCTCCGGTACAGAGGCGGTTATGAGTGCTATTCGTCTTGCCAGAGGTGTTACCGGCAGAGATAATATCATCAAATTCAAAGGCAACTATCATGGGCACAGTGATTCTCTTTTGGTTCAGGCAGGCAGCGGTGCAGCTACCTTTGGGGCACCAAGCAGTCCAGGCGTACCGGCTGATTTGACCAAACACACGCTTCTGGCAACATACAATGATATCGCTAGTGTGACGGAGTGTTTCAGAGAAAGCGAAGATATAGCTTGTGTTATCATAGAACCAATAGCAGGCAATATGGGTCTGGTTCCGGCAGATGAGGAGTTTTTGGTTGAGTTAAGAAGATTGTGTGATATGCATGGAACATTATTAATATTTGATGAAGTAATGAGCGGCTTTAGAGCATCGCTCAAGGGTGCTCAGGGCATCACAAGTGTTAAGCCTGATATTGTGACATTTGGCAAAGTCATAGGCGGGGGCATGCCGGTGGGTGCTTTCGCAGCCAATAAGGAGATAATGTCTCATCTCTCGCCGGAAGGAAGGATCTATCAGGCCGGTACACTTAGCGGTAATCCTGTGGCCATGTCGGCAGGTCTTGCAAGTCTGAGAAAGCTAAAGGCAAACCCTGCTATCTACGTAGAACTAGCCGCAAAAGCCAAAAAACTTATGGATGGCTTTCAGGCTGCCGCCAACGCTGAAGAGATACCGTTGGTTACTAATGTCAGGGGAAGTATGTTCGGATTCTTTTTTAGCAATAAACCGGTCAAAAACTTTGATGATGCTTTGCAGAATGATACCGAAGCATTTGCGATATTTCACCATGAAATGCTCAATAGGGGCATATATCTGGCTTGTTCGTCATATGAGACTGGGTTTATCTCAACAGCAACAACAGACGAGATGATAGATAAGGCTATTACTGCCGCATATGAATCTATGAGAGCAGTGGCTGATAAAAGATGAATCAAAATGAGCCTAAAATAAAAAAACTTGTAGGTGCAGCTGATGCACTGAGCTTGGGTATATCCATAGTAGTAGCTATACTTATAGGAGTAGGACTAGGATATCTAATGCGTAAATGGTTTGGTTATGGTTGGCTATTTTGGCTTGGAGTATTTTGGGGTGTTGCAGCTGCGATACTCAATATCTATAAGGCATATGCCAAGCAAAAGGCATCCTTGGATGAACTTGCCAATGATCCAAAGTATAGAGGCAGAATATATGAAGATGATGAGGATGATGAGTGATAAAAAGAGTTGCTCTATGGCTATTTATTGTTGATGCTATTGTTGTATCAATATTGCTGATAGTTGGACAATTTGCTGTTTTGCAGAACTTTGAGATAGGTTTTGTCAGTGCGGTTTTGGTCTTGTCGGCATCAATGCTGAGCTATGGCAGAATGGTCAAAAAAAGGATAGAAACTTCTTCGCCTGAAGAGTTTGATGAAAGAGACGTTATTGATAAACTTGATGACCCTCATGCCCTTTTTGGTGAGAAAGATGAAATCAATACCAAAGATATCAAAGAGGTCATAAAAACAGAAAAGAGGCTTGCCGGTCAGAACAAAAGATCACTTTCTCAGACTCTAAAGGATTCAAAAGCCTCATTCTCAATTTTTAGAATAGGCGCATACCTTACTCTGTTTGCAGGTTTTCTGTATCTTAACAAAAATCATCTTCTTCATATACCAAGCTATATGATAGGACTCACAATTCCTATAGTCGTAGTTATTATACTGCTAATGGCAGGCAGGGGAGAGCAATGAAACCAGGCTATAAAATTATAATCGCCGGTTTGATTATCTATGGTGGCGTAAAGATTGTTCACCATATAGAGGTATCACCGTATGTTGATCGCATAAAAATTTTTATGAATGATCTAAAAGGATCAAGATTTTTTGATGCACAGGGGAGACTGGGTATTGATTTGCAGGAATATGTCTCTGTTGATAAGTTGATGAAATTTAAACAGGACAATAACTTGTCAGGTTATAAAGATATTTCATTAAATGATTGGGAGAGTAAAGATGGAAACTATACTTTGCAAGGAGACATTGTTTACGGTAACGGCAACAAAGAGAAGTTTGTTTCGGTTTTAAGAAAAGATAATAACGACACTGTCGAAATTGAAAAATTTGTATTGAAAGGATATAGACTTATGCCTAATAGCAGTGAATTATCCCAATAATTCTTTGATCTTGAGCAGGTCATGCATTGCTTCTTTTTTTGCAGAGGGATTTCTGAGCAGATAACTCGGGTGAAATGTCGGTATGAGATTGTATCCATCCATCTCTATGATAGAACCTCTTATCTTGCTTATTGGTGTGCTGTCATTAGTAAGATATCTATATGCTGTAGATCCCAAAGCTACTATTACTCTAGGCTTAATAAGCTCTATCTCTTTTTGCAAATATGGACGACAGGTGTGCGCTTCTGATTCAGTTGGAGTTCTGTTGTTCGGCGGTCTGCATTTAACAATATTTGATATATAGACATCTTTCCTGGAGATAAACAGGACGTTTTCTATCATCTTTGTTAGCAATTCACCGGCGCGACCTACAAATGGCTTGCCTTCGCTATCCTCGCTCATGCCTGGTCCCTCTCCGACAAACATTATCTTTGCATTTGGGTTTCCATCTCCGGGAACCGCCCTGTTTCGCGTTTTACTCAAACTACAAAGATGGCAGTCTAAAATATTTTTTCTAAGCATCGGCAGAGTGTTTGGCAACTCTATATCTTTTTGGTCGTCAAGGTCAGAAGGTTTAATGTCGGTATATTGATATCCTAACTGCTTGAGAATGGTAAGTTGTTTGAGCAGTAATGCATTGTGAAGATTTTTCATAAAGGTATTATAGCGTAATTTGTCTGGTAGCGATGCGACCAGAGTCGCACAGCCTTTACTCTACTACCTCTACTTCTACCTCTGGTCCCTCCCAGATACCATGTTTTGTACAGTATCCATGAGCTACCAATTTTAGCTTTTTGCCTGTAGGAATAATGGTAAATGTAGTTGTGTTGTGAGCCTTTGTATTGCCAAGTGTTCCCGGCACATATGTGGCTCGAGCCAATAGGGTATTGCCATCAAAAAGAGTAACTGACTCTATATAGTGGTCAAAATCATCAGGGTGAGTATACTCATTGCCCATCTTGACTGTTACTTGAAATGGCTCTCCCGCCTTGGCTGTTTCAGCGCAGTGAATAAATGGAGAGTGCCTGTCTATCAAGTCTTTTTTTGCCTCTCTGTCTATCTCTGAAATGTCTGTGTATTTATTAATCTTTGGCATATTTGCCTCCTTTTGTGATATTATATTGGTATTATAGCACAAAAAAATTACAATTAGGAGTTATTTACTCCTAATTGCGATATTACTCTTTGTCTATTTGAGATTGAGCCCATTTTTTGATCTCTTGGCGCTCTTGTTGAGATAATCTGGCATCTTTGTGGATAAACAAATAGTCTGGTATCGGCATTTTATAATCAATTGTTTTTACAATACCATCCAGTCTTTCCTGCTGTTTTTTGTGGCTATATTTGTTCCATAAATTAAAATTGAGCCAATTTCTGCCATCTTTGACATGGCCTCTGACTTCAAATGATATTGGAGCAATATTGGCATACCATGGCCACTTTGTAGTGCTGGAGTGGCAGTCATAGCATGACCTCTTAAGCATACTCATGATATGCGGTGGAGCTTTGATCTCATCGGCAGGAGTTGAGGGTGGAGGAGTGGGTATATCTATTTTTATAAGTTGTATCAACAGCAGTACAGCCGCAGTCCATCCAATCATGTGCAACAGTGTTTTCAAGTTAATCCTTTTAATGGTTGTTGTAATAAGAATAGAAATATACTACATTTAGTTTAATCGAATTATTGTAATTTATGAATAAATTATTATTGTTTGTGCTAAAATATAGAGGTAAAGGATAGCAGATGTATAAAGATAATAATATTATAGAAATGGGCAATGAAAAGGTTTCTCTTGAGAGGCTGAAAGAGGCTTATGATTTCTACAAGACTGAGAAAACATTTGTCAAAAAAGCAGTTCAAAGAAGAAAAAGAGAGATTGCACTTAAGCCATACCAGGCAGAGTTGATCAAGTTGCAAAAGCACCTTGAAGAGACGAACAAAAAAATGATAATTCTTTTTGAGGGCAGAGATGCTGCAGGAAAAGGCGGAACCATAAGAAGGGTTACAAGATATATGAATGAAAAGCACTATCGGGTAGTAGCTCTCGGCAAGCCCACTGAAGAGCAGCGAACACAGTGGTTTTATCAAAAGTATGTAGCTGAATTTCCACGCGGCGGAGAGATAGTTCTTTTTGATAGAAGCTGGTACAATAGGGCTATGGTTGAGCATGTATTTGGTTTTTGTACCCAAAAAGAGTATGAGGATTTTATGGAGGGAGTAGGAGACTTTGAGCGGGATTTGACAAGGCAGGGAATAATATTGATAAAACTCTACTTTTCTGTAACCAAAGAGGAGCAGGCCAAAAGGTTTGAAAGGCGCAAAAATGACCCCCTTAGACAGTGGAAACTTAGTGAAATAGATATGCAAGCCCAAGAGCGTTGGGATGATTTTACCAATACTAAATATGCTATGATTAAGCAGACACACACACATAATGCACCATGGCTCATAGTGCGCTCAAATGACAAGCACAAAGCACGAATGGAAGTTTTAAAGATTATATTAAACTCTGTTAACTATGAAAATAGAGATCCTAGTCTTGACTATGCCCTAAATGATGAGATAGTCATTTCCGGTGCAAGGGAGATAGAGATAATGGATGCTCAGAGAATGAGAAGCGGGAAGTATGATCATTGATAGTCTGAATAGTCTTGATAGTCTGAATAGTCTTGATAGTCTTAATAGTCTTAATAGTCGTTAGTCTGAATAGTCGTTAGTCTTGATAGTCTGAATAGTCGTTAGTCTTGATAGTCTTAATAGTCGTTAGTTTTGATAGTGTTGATTTGAGTGTGTTGGTAAATATAATAAGA
>CAZVPN010000032.1:0-1168 GCA_964628135.1 uncultured Campylobacterales bacterium | reverse complement strand
AATAGTCGTTAGTTTTGATAGTGTTGATTTGAGTGTGTTGGTAAATATAATAAGAGGAGAACAATATGGCGAATAAAAAAGATAAAAAGTTAAGCCTTGAAGAGCGCATGAAGGCAAAAGGCAAGGTACAAGTTTGGCGCAAAAAGGAGACTATTGAGTATGAGAAGGAGCTTAGAAAACTTCAGGTGGAGTTGTTGAAATTTCAAAATCATGTCAAGGATACAGGTCAAAAGATACTTATGATATTTGAGGGGCGAGATGCTGCCGGCAAGGGCGGTACAATCAAGAGAATTACCGAGCACCTAAATCCAAGAGGGGCAAGAGTGGTTGCTCTGGAGAAGCCAAGCGAAGTAGAGCAGACTCAATGGTATTTTCAGAGGTATATTCAACATCTTCCAAGTGGCGGTGAGATAGTTTTGTTTGATCGCAGCTGGTATAACAGGGCTATGGTTGAGCCAGTAATGGGATTTTGTACAGAGAGACAGCATCATAAATTTCTAAAAGATGCACCTGAGTTTGAAGAGATGTTGGTAGATGAGGGGATACAGATGTTCAAATTCTATTTTTCTGTTTCCAAAGAGGAGCAGGCAAGACGCTTCAAAGCCAGAGAAACTGACCCGCTCAAACAATACAAACTATCACCTGTAGATAAAGAGTCCCAGAAATTGTGGGATGAGTATTCACTTGCAAAGTTTATGATGCTTTCATCTACTCATACAGAAGCTGCCCCATGGACAATTGTTAAAAGTGACAACAAGAAAAAGGCGAGACTAAATACAATCAAGCATATTTTGAATTTTGTTGACTATCCGGATAAGCCAGATTCAAAAGAGATAGAGGTTGACAGAGATATTATTATATATGGCAGAGATGAAGCCATAAGAATGGAAAAAGAGTTTAAATTTAGCATGATTAAATAGGGGAAATAGAGATAAATAGTTTGTCTGAAATAGGTTATTCAAAGTGAATATATTCTATAAAGTCCCATAAAATGGTATATTTTTAAAAATATTACAATAATGTAATTTTTTTTATTTAATTTAAGAGTAAATTTATCTTAATTTGTTATACTTCGACTGTATCTCGGGTATCTGGGCGATCTATTTTTCCTCCTCCTTTTTTGAGAAACAGATTGAACCACGATTCATACACAACTTCCTCCATATTC
>CAZVPN010000031.1:6277-13407 GCA_964628135.1 uncultured Campylobacterales bacterium | reverse complement strand
GCTACATACAATGTCGAAAATCTATTTGATATGCAATACTCCGGCTTGGAGTATGATGAATATATCCCAAGCCGTCACAATTGGACTGAGCCGATACTTCGCAAAAAGCTTGAGCATATAGCACAGGTGATATGTGATCTGGATGCTGATGTTGTCGGGCTTGAGGAGGTGGAGAGCGATAGAGTTTTGGCTAGGCTGCAAAAGGTGCTTGGCAGGGTAGGATGCAACTATCCATATCGTGCTATCACAAATTCCAAGCAGACTCCGGTGCATGTGGCACTGCTCTCAAAGATAGCCTTCAAAAAACACCGCGATATCACAATATATAGAGGCGGAAGGCAGCGAAGCATACTGGAAGTAGATCTCAAAACAGATCCCAAGCTTAAGATATTTGTCAATCACTGGAGATCAAAGGCTGGTCCTGAGAGTGAAAGATTGCCATATGCCAAGGCACTCAAGCGTCGTTTGGATGCTCTGCCGGCAAATAGTGAGTATATTGTTATGGGGGATTTCAATAGCGATTATGATGAGTATCAAATCATTGACAAGAAGCACAACGATACTCGTGGAGTAACCGGTATAAATAATATTTTGAAAACCATCAAAGATGCCAAGATGGTCAGGCTCTCAAATCTGCAAAATGGATATCTTTGCAATCTCTGGATGACATTGGCTCCCTATCAGAGATGGAGTCACAATTTTTTTGGTGACAAAGAGGCTTTGGATTCGATCATTATCCCAAAGAGTATGTATGATGGGGCAGGGTGGAGCTATAAGGATGACTCTTTTGGAGTTTTTGAGGCAAAATATCTCTTTGCAGATCATGGCAGAGTCTATAGATGGGCATACAGACACGGCAAACATTTGGGCAAAGGATATTCGGATCATTTGCCTGTATATGCGATATTTGAGACGGGGACAGATATCAAAAATCAAAATAGCAAAAAGGGTATCTGGGATAAGATCATAGATATTTTTAGCTTGGGTAAAAAGAAGCCAAAGGTGCCAGAAAAAATCATCTCTACACCGCCACCCAAAGATGAAAAAAATCAACAAACAGATATAGAGGCTCTATATAATCTAAGCAAAATAACCAAGCCTCTTTTGCTTAGCCATGCAGTTGTGATATACAAACATAAAAATAGTGCCATCATAAAGCAAAACAAAGACGGCAGAGCCTTGATGCTATATAGATGTGCCAAGGATTTGAGTCTCGGTGGAGTGTATGATCTGCAGATATACAAAAAGAAGAGATATAAAGGTGTAGATGAGTTGGTGGATGTATCTGTGGTTTCGCAGGTTAAGAGTATAGACACTAGTAGTTGGATTAGGGAGTTAAATTATGATATTTTTGATAAAAAGCATATATCAGAGGTAGTAAAAGTCAATAAGGCACACTATCAAAACGGCAAGATAAAAGTAGGCAATAGAAGCTATAGGATTTATTTCAAAAGGTGGGCAGGCAGACCTGCCAATGGTGTTACAATCAGGATAAAAAGAGCAATAATTGGATATTATAAAAATCATAATGAACTTGTAGTCTGGGATAGGTCAGATTATGAGATTTTGGAGTAGAAGATGCAATACTATACTTGGATATTGGCTTTTCATGTGATGAGTTTTGTTAGCTGGATGGCGATGCTGTTTTATCAGCCAAGACTCTTTGTCTATCATAGTGAAAATGGTGATAATGAGGGGTTTGTAGAGGTAGTCAAGATACAGGAGTATAAGCTATACAAATATATAGGCAATCCTGCAATGTGGGCTACGATTTTGTCGGGCTCAACTATGATATATCTAAATCCTGATTATCTATCTCAGGGATGGATGATTGCCAAATTGATTTTTATTTCACTATTGATAACTTATCACTATACTTTAGAGTGGCATCGCAAAAAGCTTTTGAAAAATCCTCACTTTAAACCCGGTGTCTTTTATAGGTTTTATAATGAAGTGCCGACTCTTTTGATGATAGGTATCGTGATATTTGTAGTTATCAAGCCTTTTTAGATACAATAAAAGAAATATTTGCAGATAAGGATTTGTTATGAACCTACCTCCGTTGAGTATTCCAAATATACAGTTGCCTATCGAAATTCCACATATGTTGCACCCTCTTTTTGTTCATTTTGCAATAGCGCTCCCCATTGTAGTGCTTTTGTTAGAGGTGATTAACCTTTTTAGCAAAAAAAGAACTGTTGGAGTTTTGAGTTTTGTGTTTATGGTATTTATATCCGTAGTGTTTTTGGCTGCATATCTGACGGGATCTACTGATGGCAAAGCTGCTATAGATGCTCTGAGTCCACAAGCTAAAGAGACACTTTTGGCACACAAGCAGCTCGGCATATATCTAGTATATGCATCCGGTGTCTTGATGCTTTTTAAACTCTTTAGTGTTTTGATTCGCAAGGTAGTCTTTAGGGTGCTGTTTTTTCTTGTGCTTATACTTTTTGTTGCTGCCATTTTCAATGAGGGCAAAAAGGGTGGTGAGCTTGTATACCAATATGGAGTAAATGTCAAGTCGGTTCCTGCGATATCTGCATCCAAAACAAAAGATCCAAACGCCAAAATCAGCAACTCAAAAGAAGATCCAAAGAGAATGATACAAGAGAGCAAAACCCAGGATATTCAAGAGAGTTTGCCGGCAAAAACAGAGACAGCTCCTGCTTCCAGTCAAGAATCAGGCAAAGCTCAACCCAAAAAAGAAGAGCTAGAGCAAACAGATAGTAACAAAACAGCAAATTTGCCAATCGAAACTGCCCCAAAGAGTGAGCATCTGCAAGAGAAAAAAGCTGAAACTAAAGAGACAAACAGCACAGAGTAATAATCAGTTATTGTAGTATATCACCCTGCCGCTATCGTAGTTGAGTGACGGTGGTGAAGATTTGAGACCATCGAAGTAGTCGCTATACACTCCGATAGCAACCAAAACTGCCAAAACAAAAGCTATAATCAAAAATATTTTGGTATAGCTATATGGTCTCTCGCCTGCTATTTCACCGGTTTGACCATTGATAGCATAGTAGTAAGTTTTGTTTTTATACTCAAAGTTGGCTGTCCAGATAGGGAATAGGGCATTTTTGAATCTGTTGTTATGATAGTGTGTCTGCATCCAGTCAATCTGCTGCTTGTCACCACCAATATCTTGGTATATATCATATCTGATAATTGTATCCATTTTGCTTCGTGCCATCTCAAAACCATTGTCCAATCCAATCGAATACTCCTCTGAGTCAAATCCACTTAGATACTCTTCATCAAATGGCTTTGATCTGCTTGTATCCCAATTACCAAGTTGGGATATGATTTTGCGAGAGAGTGTGTTGCTTGCCTCCACCGTGACATCATCAAAATATCTTCTGACCTCACCTGATGTATGCGTCCATTTGATGCGTGGCTCTTGAGTATGCACAATTTGCTCTTTGCCATCGATAATAACTCTTTTTCTGACGGTGACATAGTATATATCACCTCTTTGACCTCTGTAGGGTGTGACGGTATCGGCATCAAAAGTCCAAAAAGGCAGATAGTAGCCCTTGAGTGCTTTGTCAGTATCTACCAATTTTTTCAACTTGCCTGGGGTAAACCATAGTGAATTTATCCATTTGGCAAATATCTGTTTTGCCTCTTTCTGTGTGATCTCAAAAGGGATGATCGATTCTGGCTTGATGGAGTTGACAAACTCAGTGATAGCGGGTGTGCCGCAGTATGGGCAATTTGTGCTGACTGAAAATGGAGTTAGAGTAAAATTGTTGCCACATTTGCTGCACTCTACCTCTTTGTTTATCTCTTTCGGGCTATTTTGGTCTAATCTGGATAGCGCAGAGTGTAGATCAAACTCTTCGATCTGATTATCTCGTGGTGCAATCTCAGTGCTTGTATGACAAAATTCACATGTTAGCTTGCCTGTAGATGGGCTAAACTTAAGAGGTGCCCCGCAACTGGGGCAGGTGTAGCTAATGGGTGTGAATTTCATAGATTTTATTTGGGTAGTGGTGGAGGTGTTTGTTTAAATAGATCGGCAAGTGCTACGCCGGCATGCTCCCATTTTTCGTAACCATTTTGCCATACATACCTATCTTTGTCTATTTTGCCATCAATTATCATTTTGGATATCTGCTCCAATGGATATGGCCCCTCAGCTTCACCATCGATAGAGACATAAAAGCTGTTTTTGTCCGGAGGAGGCGGCGGTGTTTGGGGAGTTGCTGTTTGATCATTTTGCATACTGTTTGCCATCTGCTGACCCATAGCAAGCCCGGCTCCCATACCCACCATATCCGACATTGAGCCATCACTGTTGCCCATTGCATTGCCTGCTTGATACTTGAGATTTGCATCCAAATCACCCGTGATCTCTCTGCTTGTTCGTTTATCTATTGCTGCTTGGACATCTTCAGGCACAGAGATGTTTTCTACAAGTATTTTGTTTAATTTGAGTCCATATTCTGCAAAGTATGGCTTGATGCCATTGGTTATATGTTCATTAAATAGATCATAGTTTGCAGCCAAATCAAGCATAGGTGTTTTGTCTTGACCAAGCACGGTAGCAAGTTTGGAGACTATTAGATTGCTTAGCTGGTCATCTATCTCATCTACCGTGAAGTGCCCGTCCGTGCCTACAATTTCTTTAAGAAATGCCTCTGGATCACCTACCTGTATCTCATATGTTCCGTATGCTCTCAGTCTAACCATACTAAACTCAGGATCTCTGACCATGATCGGACCTCTTGTTCCCCATTTGAGATCAGTGAAACGATGAGTATTGATGAAATATATTTCAGCTTTGAATGGAGATTTAAATCCATGATCCCAATGTTGAAGATCTGTCAAGATAGGCAAATTGTTTGTCTCTAGCTCATAAGTGCCGGGTCCTAAAACATCGGCGATTACACCCTCATTGACAAAAACGGCAGTTTGAGACTCTCTGACAATCAGTTTGGCACCATACTTGATCTCATTATCATCTCTTGGAAAACGCCACACCATCGTATCGCGAGAGTCATCAGTCCACTCTATGACATCTATTAGCTGCCCAAAAAGCCAACTCCATAGTCCCATCTACGCCTCCTTTTGTGTATCTGCTATTGCTTTTGGCTTATCCTGAGGAACCTCTTCGGCTTTTGCTTTGACCGCCATAAGAGCCTCTTTGAGATCGTGTTCGGTTTTTTGAAGTTCTGCGATAGCCGCCTCTCTGGCTTTTTTGCCCTCTTGAGTGATTTTGATAGAGTCGTTTAGAGTAGCGATGAGAGTCTCGTTTGCCTTTTTGATGCTTGAGATATCAAATACGCCTCTCTCCATCTGCTCTCTGACCTCGCGATTAGCTTCTCTGAGACCTTCTGCATTCTTCTCAAGCAGCTCATTTGTCAGATCGGATGCCTCTTTGACCGCGATAGCAGCATCATGACTTCTAAAGATCGTGACTGTTTGAGCCAATTGGTTTCTCCAAAGAGGAACAGTGTTGACGAGAGTCGATGTGATCTTGTTTATCAAAGATTTGTCATTTTCTTGTATGAGTCTAATTGAAGGCAATGCCTGCATAGCTACTTGACGAGAGAGTCTAAGATCATGCACTCTTCTTTCTAAGTCATCTCTGAAGCCTCTGATCTCTTTGAGATCCTGTATAGCAAGCATCTCTTCGCTTTTGGCTTTGGTCTCATACTCTGGTATTATCTTCTCTTCAAGCTCTTTGAGTTTGGCTTCTCCTGCTTTGATATATAGCTCCAAACTTCTAAAATACTCCAGATTTGCATCGTAAAGTTTATCTAGTGAGACGACATCTGTCATCAATGTGCTTTTGTGTTTTTCCAAATCATTTGAGATGAGATCTATCTGATCTCTAACCTTCTCATACTCTTGGACAAATTTGACCACCGGTTTGGTGAAGCCAAAAAGTTTTTGCCACCAAGCAAGCTTTTTGTTCGGATTGAACTCATCCATATCAAAGCCGCGAATTGCAGCTACCATTTCATTGAGTGCTGCGCCGGCCGCACCTGTTTCATTGTTTCTGACACCATCGATCATGCGATTGGATATCTCATCAAGCTTCTCTTGTGCTTTGGAGCCAAAATATATGATAGAGTTTCGATCTTTGATATCGAGCTCATTCATAGCACTCTCAAGAGCCGGCTTCTCCTCTTCTGTTACCTCCGGCAGATTTTCACTCTTTTGAGCTATCGCAGCTTCTATCGTCTCTTTTGTTTTTGTATCCATTTTTTCCCCTTTTTGTGATTTGGTTAATGTTTGATCTGCTCTTTTAGAGTGTCGATATGGACATCAAGATCAAACTTGTTATTTGATTTGAGCCTGGCAAGCTCCTTGTCAAACCTCTCCTCAACACTATCCATCAATCCATACAATCTATCTTTGGTGGATTGGTCTATATCTTTGGCATCAAGCTTGATATACGAATCTACTACATTTTTGACTCCATCAATATATACTATCAAAAATTTGCGAGCCACTCTTATATCTTTTGGATCCTCCTGGAGTGTTTGAAGGATTGCTCTGGATTTTTTTAGGGCTTTATCAATTTTACCTCTTAGCTTATAATCATTGACTTTTTGAGCATTATTTTGTATATAATCCAATTTTTCATTGGCATCCGAGATTGTGCTTAGCACCAAGTCTGCCGATATGCCATCAATTGAGTCTATTTTGTCTTTGGTTGGATCAAAGCCATAATATAAGTATGAGCCTATCGGAGCCAATATTCCTACAAACAGTGAGGTAAGAAAACCTCTGCCGCCAACCATAAAACTCAAATAAAATGATGTGATACCCAAGCCTATGGCTGCCATTTTGAGATATGGAATTTTTGGTGCTTTTGTGAGTATGGATTTGTCATATTTGTGTTTTGCCAAAAGTCCATTTTTTGCCATATAAGTAGATCCATACAAAAGAGCAAATCCTACTATTTTGAGAGTAAAGCCGTTAAAATCGCCACGAAATAGGGATATGACTACCGAGATAAACATCGGGATAAGCAGGATATAGAGTAGTGCTACTTTTGGAGTCCTCTCTTTGGGATTTAGTCTGTGTGTTATGCGTTTGACCCTTGACATGTGCGTCCTAAAATGTAGATGCTATACTGCTACCTACAGAGTATAGTATAAATAAAAAACCAAATA
>CAZVPN010000031.1:0-6177 GCA_964628135.1 uncultured Campylobacterales bacterium | reverse complement strand
AATGTAGATGCTATACTGCTACCTACAGAGTATAGTATAAATAAAAAACCAAATACTTTTATATAATTCATTTGCTTTCCTTATTGATTAATTTTATCAAATAATGGTTATTGAAGCACTTAAGTTATAAAAATATTTCATATTTTCTTAGATCTTTTCTGTGCTGTTTGTGTTGGGGCAGATATCTTTGCACTAGTGACCAAAAATCTTTGGAGTGGTTTTTGTGTTTGATGTGTGATAGTTCGTGGATTACGACATACTCTATAAGCTCCTTTGGAAGCATTGCTAAAGCGGTGTTTAGAGAAATATTGTTGAGTGACGAGCAACTACCCCATCTGCTTTTCATACTTCTAAATGTTATCTTTTGTGGATATAGATTCATCATACTGCTACACTCATCGACTATGGGTGCAATATATTTGAGTGATAATTTTTTGTAGTAATCATTGAGTAGCTTTTTTAAGCTCTCTTCATCTGGAGTATTATTTAGCAGAAAATATGCTTTCTTATCGATGATTTTAAAAGTGCTCTTTTTTCTGTTTTTGTCTATATCGATCAAGACAGCATATGCTTTGCCAAAGATATGGACAGTGGCATCTGGGCAGGTAAGTTTTGGCTGCTTGGCTGTGTTTGTGATATGTTTAACAACCCAGGATGCTTTGTCTTGCAAAAAATTTTCGATAAAGTTTTGGCTGATTCGCTTGTCTGCACTTACAACGGCAATTCCACTCTTTATTCTGAGGTATATATTTTTTTGTCCTCTGTTTCTTGTGATACGATATTGGAATGTGTGTTTGCCGTCATCAAAGATATTAATCATCTATAAAGCTGTAGTAAATATTTTTTCTATCGAGCTCATCTGTAAAAAGTTTGATAGAGTCTTGGGTTAGTCTTTTATCCGGCGATGATACGGAGATAACAACTTGCCAGCCGTCACTTTTGAGCTTGGGCAGGGATGAGAGCTCTACATTCTCAGGAAGATGCTCCATGATATCTATCAACTCACTCTCACGACACAGCGCATTGATGCTTGCTCTGTATGTTGGCTTGTGTTTGATTTGGAGTATATTGTCAAGTATATCATCGACCATAGGGTGGCTCATTTCAGGAAAACCGGGCATAAAGAAAAACCTATTATCCAGATAAAAAGCGGGCATCTTATTTACGCTATTTTTGAGAAGTTTGGCATCTTTCGGCAGATTTGCCATACCTAATGCGTGTGGATACTTTGTTGTATCTACATTTGAAGTAATGATCTTGAGTGCATCTTCATTTTGATAAAGTTTGCCATCTTTTAAGGCGGTTGCAGCACATTGGCGGGTGTAATCATCCGGAGTGGAGCCTATCCCTCCAAAGGAGAAGAGGACAGAGTCTGGCTGCATCTTTATAAACTCTATTGTCTCTATGATTAGAGTGGGATCATCCTCTATGATAAAGGAACCCGAGAGTTTATATCCTTTTTTTATAAGAGCAGAGCTTAGATAGTCAAAGTGTTTATCGTTTCGTCTGCGATTGAGGATCTCTGTGCCTATGATCAGTGCAAAAAACTTTGGCACGCTTTAGCCTTTGATATAGTTTTTGAGCTTTCGTCCTACTTTTGGGTGCTTGAGCTTTTTGATAGCACTTGATTCTATCTGTCTGACGCGCTCTCTGGTGACGCTGAGCTCCTTGCCTATCTCTTCAAGCGTACGGTCACTTGCATCATTCAAAAGACCAAATCTCATCCTCACAACCGCCTCTTCTCTCTCATTTAGTTGATCCAAAACTTCATCTATTTGGCGATTTAGATCATCGTTCATTACCAGATCTGTAGGGCTCATTGTATTTTTGTCTTCGATAAAATCACCAAATCTTCCATCATCATCATCACCCACAGGAGTCTCCAGAGATACCGGCTCTTTCGTGATCTTGATAACATTTTTAACCTTATCGACACTCAGTCCTACCTCCTCTGCGATTGTATCAAGGTCAGGCTCTTTGCCGGTTTCTTGCAGATGCTTTCTGATAATCTTATTTATTCTGTTTATAGTCTCAATCATATGTATCGGTATTCTAATGGTGCGCGCCTGATCAGCTATGGCACGGCTGATCGCTTGTCTGATCCACCATGTTGCATATGTAGAAAATTTGTACCCCTTCTCATACTCAAACTTGTCAACCGCTTTCATGAGACCGATATTGCCCTCTTGGATCAGGTCAAGAAACGGCAAGCCCCTATTGGTATATCTTTTTGCAATAGAGACAACAAGTCTTAGGTTTGATTTTCCCATTCTTGTTTTGGCTTTTTCGCTCTTAGCCTTTCCTATACGAATTTGATTGAGAATCTCTTCGAGCTTTTTTGGATCGAGGTTAAAGCTGTTTTTACTGGCCTCTTTGGTCTCAAACAGTTTTTTGATCTCAACATAGGTGCTTACCATTGTAGTCTCAGGCACGGCATTGATGATATCCTCTTTATCCATTTTGATAATATTGTCAAGAATCTTTTGATGGTTTGCCCTGAGAGTGTCATTGAACAGTTGCAGTTTGTATTCGAGTCTTTTAAGCTCTTTTTCAAAGCCGTCATCGCTTTTGAGGGCTGTCTCCATAGCTTTGACAAGTTCATTGATCAGTTTGGAGGTGGGTCCGAGATTGAGCAGGGCATTTTTGAGCTGATCTTTTTTGAAAGCTACTTTAAGTCGCTCATGAAAGAGCTTCTCTTCATCATCAGGATTTTTCTCTATAGCTTTTTCCATTTCATTGCGGGCTTTGATCCAATCTTTTTTGGTCTTTGCAAGATAATCAAAACTCTCTACTACCTGATTGACCCTTTTGTTGTCAACAGGTGCCTCTTCGGTGCTCTCGTCATCAGACTCATCTATCTCGTCACTCTCTTCATCTCCTGCATCCTCAAAGCTTTTGAAAAGCTCTTTAACCCGTCTTTCTCTATTTAGAAGAGGTTTTTTGTAGTTGAGAATATAATCTATCAGATACGGTACGGAGCATATGGCATCAATGATAATATCCTCTCCCTCTTCGATCTGCTGACTTAGCTCAACCTCCTCCTCTTTGGTCAAAAGTGGAATTTTGCCCATTTCGCGCAGATACATTCTCACTGGAGAGTCAGAGCGGCTCCACTCTAGAAGCTCCTTCTCTTTGGTCATATCAAAAAAATCTTCTTCGTTGCTGTCAACCTGTTTTTTTCGCGCTGTTTCGCGCTGTTTCTTCTCTTTTTCTGTTTGGGCAAGAGCAAATTCAGATGATGAAACTACCTTGATATTTTTCTCTTTTGCCAGCTTGGCTATTTTTTTTGCCTGAGCTGCCGTGATCTGTTTGTCAAACTCTTTTGCAATACCTTCAAAGGTGACCAAAGCACCCTTTTTTTTGCTTTTGAAGAGATCTTCGACTTTTTTCATGCTGTCTTTTGTTGCCATAAATGAGGACTCCTGTAGATTTATCAACTGTGCAGAATAATGGGGGATTATATCGAAAAAAGTTTAACCCTTAATCTTTTTTGGTATAATCGCACAAGTTATTTAAGCCCATACGGGTGTTTAAAAGGATTACAATTGCAAGGAAAAGTCTGGAAATTTGGTGATAATATCGATACTGATCTTATCATCGCAGCGAGATATCTCAATACAAGCGAACCTGCCGAACTCGCAAAGCATGTGATGGAGGATGCAGACCCTTTTTTTATCGAGAAGATGGAAGAGGGCGATATCATTGTTGCCGGGGAAAATTTTGGCAGCGGAAGCTCAAGAGAACATGCACCTATCGCGCTTAAAGCAGCCGGCATCGCTGCAGTGATAGCACCTACATTTGCCAGGATATTTTATCGTAATGCATTCAATATGGGTCTGCCTATTTTTGAACTTCCTGAGGCTGATGAGATCCAAGAGGGAGATGTAGTCAGAATCGATATGGAGAGTGGAGAGATTATTAATGAGACACAGGGCAAGAGTTATAAATTTACTCCTATACCTGAGTTTATGCAGGAGCTTGTAGATGCCGGTGGGCTGATAGCATATGCACAAAAAGAGATAGCGGAGGTCAAATAGTGAGCAGTAATTACACAATAGGAGTCATCAAAGGCGATGGAATAGGTCCAGAGATTGTAGATGAGGCTATCAAGGTACTTGATGCCGTAGCAGTAGTAGAAGATATCAACTTTGATTATAAAGAGATGCTGATGGGCGGTGCAGCTATAGATGCTACCGGTGTGCCGCTGCCTGATGAGACAGTTCAGGGCGTCAAGCAGTGCGACGCTGTGCTTTTTGGAGCCATCGGTGGACCCAAGTGGGATAATCTTGAGCGCCATTTGAGACCTGAGAGTGGATTACTTGGGCTTCGTAAGGCTATGGGCACATATGCAAATTTGCGTCCTGCAACAGTGTATGATGAGCTCGTAAATGCCTCTACACTCAAGCCTGAAGTACTCAAGGGCGTAGATATAATGGTGGTCAGGGAGCTGACAGGCGGTATATATTTTGGTCAGCCAAGAGAAGAGCTCGAAGATATGGCATATAATACAATGGTATATACAAGAGTAGAGGTAGAGCGAATTGCCAGAGTGGCATTTGATATAGCGATAAAGAGAGACAAAAGAGTCTGCTCGGTAGATAAGGCAAATGTGCTTGAGGTCAGTCAGTTTTGGAGAGATATTGTCGAGGAGGTTGCCAAAGATTATCCGGAGGTTGCACTGAGTCATATGTATGTGGACAATGCAGCTATGCAACTCATAAGAGATCCTAAGCAGTTTGATGTGATACTCACAGGCAATATATTCGGTGATATACTCTCAGATGCAGCAAGTATGCTCAGTGGCTCCATAGGATTGCTTCCAAGTGCAAGCACGGGGGATAGTGTAGGACTTTATGAGCCTATTCACGGATCTGCTCCCGATATAGCAGGGCAGGGTATTGCCAACCCCATAGCGACAATTGCCAGTGCAGCCATGATGCTTAGATATGCACTTGGTGAGAGTGCTGCCGCTGACAGGATAGATAATGCGATCAAGAAAGCACTTGCGGAGGGCTATCGTACGGGAGATATAGGGGCTTATGATGCCAAAGAGATATGCGCTACCGAAGAGATGGGCTCAATCATTGCAGATTTTGCTTCAAGGAGATAGATGATGTCAACTCAAGCTCGTGTTTTGATAGATTGCCAAGATGCCAAAGGGTTGGTCTATAAGATTTCGAAAGTATTTTATGATATGCATCTTAATATTGACAACAACCGTGAGTTTGTGGACAAAGAGGCTGATAAGTTCTTTATGAGAACAGTTGTTGACGGTGAGTTTGAACCACAAAAGTTAGAGCATGAGCTTAGAGCTATACTTCCGAAAAATGCTGACCTCAAAGTTGTATTGCCTGAACGAAAAAAGATTGTTTTGATGGTGACCAAAGAGTCGCATGCACTTGGCGATATTTTGATGAGGTATGTCGACGGTGAACTAAATGCAGAGATTGAGGCAGTCATAGGAAATTATGATACCCTTGAGCCACTTGTTCGCAAATTTAATATCCCTTTTTTCCATATTCCGGCAGATAATCTTGGACGAGAAGAGCATGAGGAGCTTATCGTTGAAGTATTGGAAAAGATCGATTTTGACTATATAATACTTGCCAAGTATATGAGAATATTGACTCCAAATTTTGTCGGCAGATATAAGCAAAGAATCATCAATATTCACCACTCATTTTTGCCCGCTTTTATAGGTGCCAATCCTTACAAACAGGCTTATCAAAGAGGCGTCAAAATCATAGGCGCAACTGCACATTTCGTGACCGATGATCTGGATGAGGGACCGATTATTACTCAGGATGTGATACCCGTAAATCATAGATTTAACTGGCAAGATATGCAAAGAGCAGGCAGAAATGTGGAAAAGATAGTGCTCTCCCGTGCTTTGGATCTCGTGTTGCATGATCGTGTATTTGTACATGGAAATAAAACGATTGTGTTTTAGTTGTTAGGTTTTAGGGGTTAGTGGATGGTGTTTTTGAATGTTTAATATAGTGCTTGTGGAGCCGCAGATACCGCAAAATACAGGCACTATTGGTCGGCTTTGTGTCAATTTGGGGGCTACCTTGCATCTGGTTCGACCTTTGGGGTTTGATATCGATGATAAGGCTGTCAAAAGAGCGGGGCTTGATTATTGGCATAAGCTGGATTTGGTAGTTTGGGATAGTTTTG
>CAZVPN010000030.1:8807-13409 GCA_964628135.1 uncultured Campylobacterales bacterium | reverse complement strand
GAGATAGCAAATATCGAAAGTGGAGCAAATCCTACAAATAATATCCCAAAGAATGTCATAAATAGCACATTCGATAGAGATGAGCCAATATCGATCCAAAAAGATGAAGATAGCGATATAATACTCACATAAATATTGTAATATAGCATTGGCAGTATCATCAATAAAATAATTCTCAATATCCGTTTCATGAGAGCAATTATAGTAAACCAAACCCAAATTTTGATAATATAATCCAAACAATTCAAGGGTGTAGATTTGAAAAGAGGTGTATTGCTACTCAATATGGGTGGTCCAAACAATATAGAAGAGGTGGAGATATTTTTGCGTAATATGTTTGCCGACAAAAATATTTTGCCCATGAATAGATACCTTAGAGCTTTTGTAGGCAAAAGGATAGTATCCAAGAGACTAAGGGAGGCTCAGGATAATTATAGACAAATAGGCGGTAAATCTCCTCTCAATCAAATCAGCAAGCAGCTTGCAAAAAAAATCGAAGATAGAGTAGGAGTGCCGGTAAGGTCTGCTATGCGATATGTTCCTCCATTTGCCGATATAGCTTTGAAGGAGTTTCAAAAATTGGATATTGAGGAGATGATACTATTTCCCATGTATCCGCACTTTTCTACCACCACAACCCTATCATCAATAGAGGATATCAAACAACGCCTCCAGCAGATTAGTTACAACCCCAAAATCACCATCATTGAACCATACTACAAAGCAGATCAATATGTAGCTTTGCAAGTAGATTTGATAGTAGAGGCTTTGGGTGATAAGGTAGCAGAGGATTATGATCTGATACTCTCGGCTCACGGCTTGCCTCTAAGCATCATTCAAGCAGGCGATCCATACCAAGAGCAGGTAGAGAAAAATGTAGAACTCATCAAAAAAGAGCTATCAAAAAGAGGTATAATATTTAAAAATATTAAACTTGCATATCAGTCAAAAGTGGGCAAATCATCGTGGCTTGAGCCAAATTTGAGTGATATGCTTAGAAATCCGGAGAACCTAAGAGTATTGATATTTCCGATAGCTTTTACTATTGATAATTCCGAGACTATATTTGAGCTTGATATTGAAAATAGAGATATAGCACGAAAGATAGGCTATGAGGATTATATGGTAGCCAAGTGTCCAAATGATAGTGATGATTTTGCGGAGTTTGTCAGTGCACAGATTGAGGCTATATAGATATCAAGCATACTTTAGAGTCCTATTTTGGATGGCGTTGATCGGCAGCTACACATTGGCAGTGATGCCATCAAGCATAGCACCACACTTCTCTTGGTCTGACAAAGCTAACCATATCTTTGCCTTTGTCGTGCTGTCACTACTATTGAGGCTTGGGTATAGACTCTCATATTTTGTCTCATTTGCTTTGATGGTAGCATATGGCGGCTTTATAGAGATAAGCCAATATTTTTTGCCTACTAGAAGCAGTGAGTGGGCAGATATCGCAGCAGATACGATAGGTATCTTTGCAGGACTCAAGATATATAAACTATTGAGAAAAATATAGATGAATACAATAATCGCACCATCCACGGCTCAAATAGAGATCAAAGGCTCCAAGTTTATCTCTCATTTGGTCTTGATGAGCGATTTTGAGGGCTTACAGGATAAGTTGCGTCGGCAACACCCAAAATCACGCCATGTAGTATATGCCTATAGATACCTGAATGATTTTGATCAAGTGGTCGAAAATAGCTCCGATGATGGTGAACCAAAGGGTAGTGCCGGTGTGCCTGCTTTGAATGTCCTCAGAGGAAATGACCTAATCGGGTGTGCAGTGCTCATAGTGAGATATTTTGGAGGTGTGAAGTTGGGAGTAGGTGGGCTTGTTAGAGCCTATACGGATGCCACAAAAGCTGCCATAGTTGAATCTAATATGAAAAAATATGAAAAACTTAATACTATTTCATATCTCTCAAGCTACAAGGATGTTGAGCATATAGAGTATCTACTCAAAAGGCACGATATAAAGGATATTCAAAAGAGCTTTGCAGATAATGTCATTTGGCAAATAGCCGCTACAAGTAAACAGATAGATGCATTCAAAAACGATGCAGGTAGGATGATAGATGAAGTGCCCAATTTGCAGTAGCCCAAGTGAGGCGTTTTATGATGATAGGGTAGCTATCCAAAGCTATAGATGTCAAGAGTGTAATGCATTTTTCAAAGATCGCTCCTCATATCAAAACCTTGCAATCCAAAAAAAGAGATATGACCTGCACCAAAACGACCCGTCTGATGATAGCTATAGAGCCTATTTTCAGAGCTTTTTGGATTTTGTTTTACCTCATATAGATATGGATATCGTCTCATTTTTGGATTTTGGATCCGGCAGAAGCACTCTACTGGCTGATATGATGAGTAGCGGCGGTGTGGAGGCTATAGCTTATGATCCCATCTATCGCCCCGACATAGATTATCAAAGCAGGCGATATGATCTGATCGTATCAGTAGAGGTGTTTGAACATCTACACCATCCACAAGAGACTTTTGCTCATTTGGTATCGCTACTTGAAGATGAGGGATACCTAGCGATCAAAACGGAGTTTGCTCCTAAAAGTGTAGATGAGTATCTAAAATGGTATTATCCAAAAGATCCAACTCATGTGATATTTTATAGCCCCAAAAGCTTTGAACATTTGGCAGAGGAGAATAATCTAACAATCAAGGCAAACAATAATAAAAATATAATATTATTCCAGAAAAAAGGCTAGATTATGCAAGAGAAGAGCAAGAAAGATTTGACACCGATAATTGTTTCGATAATATTTGTCATAGCTGCGATATTTATCATATGGGGTATGGAGAGGGCAAATGATTTTGCTCACCCTCAGCACAACACTACACAACAAAAATAGAGCTTACAGCAGCTGCAATATCTTTTCAACTTTGCCTTTGGGATCGCTATCTTTGTAGATAGGGCGACCCACCACGGCAAAATCTACCATCTCATCCTCGGCAAGCTCAATAGTAGCTACTCTTTGTTGATCTGATGCATCCTCTCCAAATGGTCTGATACCGGGACTTAGGGTTAGGAAACTTTTGTCTGTATTATTCTTGATATCACGACTCTCAAAAGCTGAGCAGACTACCCCGTCAAGTCCATTTTGGTAGCTTGCGATGGCAAATTCTCTAGCTTTGGTCTCTATACTATCTGAGTATATGGATTTAAAGGTGCTATCATCAAATGAGGTAAGAGCCGTAACCGCCAATACTAGAGGAGGGTTTGGAAATTTGCTTAGTCGTTTCATCACCTCTTGCATTGCAATTTCGCCGGCAGAGGCGTGGATATTGAACATATCAATGCCAAGCTTGGCTATCTCCTCAGCTGCATCAGCCATTGTATTTGGTATGTCATATAGTTTTAGATCAAGAAATATTTTAAAATTTGGATTGATATCTTGCAGTGAAGTGATAAACTCTTTGCCGTCTCTAATGTAGCTTCTAAAGCCCACCTTCATCCATATATCAAAATCTTTGAGCTTAGTTGCAAGTGATAGATTCTCTTGCATAGAGGGCATATCCAAGGCTACACACAGTTTCATACTCTTATCCTTAACTTTTGTTGCTATAATTCTACCAAAATAAGATACAAGGATAGAAAATGTTTGGCAAAAAACTCAAAGAGTATAACCTAACTCCAGAGGAGTTGGACAAACTACAATATGCGATCATAGATACAAGCAAAGGCAAAATCACCATCAAGCTATATCCAAAAGATGCACCGACGACTGTAGCAAATTTTGCAGAGCTAGCAAATAGCGGCTTTTATGATGGATTGAAGTTTCATAGAGTGATACCGGGATTTATGGCACAGGGAGGCTGCCCACACTCCAAAGATAATCCGGCATTAGCAGGCACAGGCGGACCGGGATGGGCTATCAAGTGTGAGACAGATAACGGCATCAAACATCGCAGAGGAGTGATATCTATGGCACACGCAGGCAAAGATACCGGCGGAAGCCAATTTTTCATCACATTTGTAGATACGCCTCACCTAGATGGTGTGCATACTGTATTTGGTGCGATAGATGAGGATGATATAGAGAGCTTCAAGGTGCTTGATTCGATTGAGCAAAATGATGATATCAACTCAATCAAAGTGGCCGAGTCACTCTAATTTTGGGGAGTGATCTTTAGATCACTCTTTATTCTCTTCCAGGCACTCTTGATATCTGCACTATCAGGTTTGCCCTCAAGGTCTATGTAGTAGCTATACAATAGACTCATACCCTGCCTTAGCTCCATATTCAAATAGCTACTAGGAAAATTGCTCAAAGTCTTGCGGGCTGCATTGTAGCTACTGTTGCAGACAATACCACTTTTGTAGCTTACACTTAAAGTCATATTACAATTATCACTAAATCTATACAAAGATTCAAGCACCTTTTTATACTCTGCATTATCAGGAACAACCTGTAATCTAAGGCATCCAATCGGCTTGGATGCGATACTCTTGTCATAAAAGTGAGTCATAGCCTTATCTTGGCATCCTGCAAGCAAAAATGCCGATATAATCAACAATGTCTTATACAATTTATATCCTACTCTTATATTTGTAGAAGTATATTTTCTATTTGTTTAAGA